>JAHWJO010000559.1 GCA_019348365.1 Armatimonadota bacterium
TGGGGTCCTGGGAATTCAGGACGGCGGCGTTGATCAGGATAGCCAGTTCGGGGTTGAGGGCGAACTCGCGGAACTCCACGTCATTGCCGACTCCGGGACGCGTGGTGTTGTAGCGGTCCTTCTTGCGGAGGGGGACCAGGGCTTCGTTGAAGACGGGGTTGCCCATCCGGGAGACCGTCTGGAAGCTGCCGACGCTGAAGCTCTGATCGCGGCCTTCTTCCGTCACCCCGCGTCGGATGGAGAAGAGGCGGCGGCTCGTCGTGGCGTAGACCCCCACGATCGGGACGGCGTTCGGCCCCGTCGCCAGCAGGTCGCTCTTGGGAACCTGGAGGACGATGCTCAGGACGTTCAGCCCTTTGAAGGTGTCGATCCCCGGATTTCGGAGGTTGAGCAGGTCGAACGTGCCGCCCTGGTCGAAGTAGAAGCCTTCTTCTCGCATCCCGACGAAGACCTTCCGCCCGTTCCCCAGGTCATAGGTCGCGTCTTTGGTGTACTTGTCGAGCTGCGCCTGCGTCGTCGCGCCGGGGAGGGCGAAGCCGTTGGCGTCGTTGTAATTGGGCGTGGTTCTCAGCCCGACGTTGGGGGGCGGGAGGATCATGGCACGGCTCGCATCGAACAGCGGCGAGCGGGCTCCATTCGTCAGGTCCACTTTCGTGACGCTGAACGTCTGGATCATGTTCTGCAGCGGGCCTCCGACCCGGTCGATGGCCCCGAACGACAGCCCCGTTCCCCGTCCTTCGGTGAGGATGGTGTTGGGGTTCTGGTAGGCGGGAGGGCTGAAGCGGAACTGGTACGAGACCTGCGCCGCTCCGCTGAACGCGGGCTTGCCCTCGACGAGGGTGGCGTTGTTCTTGACGTGGATCTCGTAGAGCACGTCGGAGGAGGGGAAGGACCAGATCGGGCCTTCATCCGGATCGATGAAGGGGTAGAAGTTCATCGCCAGGGTCACGGTGTCATTGGCGCTGACGAAAGCGTACAGGTCCGTGATGTTGGCGGCAGGATCGCTGACCTGTCCGGGGGCGTCACGGTGGCTGGCTCCATGGGAAGGAGGCGAGAGGGACAGCAGCGCGGCGGCGGTGGCCGTGAGCGCTGCGAAGAGGGTTGCCTTCATGGTGCGGGTCTCCTTTGTGGGCGGCGGGTTACGCGCCGGTAAACGAACATATACTTAGGATAGGACGGAAATGTAAACAGAAGATAAACAGCGGTTAAGTTTCGGATGACGTTTTTTATCGGCGCGAATCGCTGCCGTTTTCGTTCAATGGAGAAACCGCCCAGGTTGCCCTCGCCGCCGGGCGAGCCGGAACCCTTTCATTCACACGATCTGGAGTTACGCAGAGGGTCAGTCCTGTGTCATCCCGATAGGTCTTCTCATGTCATCCCGATGGGTGTGGCATCAATCATCCCGAGCCGTACCTTCCTCGGCACCCCGACTCTCTTCCATGTCGTCCCGAGTCGTACTCTCATGTCATCCCGAGCGTCAGCGAGGGATCTGACCGTGCGTGTGAGAGTCTTTCGGCCTATGAGAGAGTCTTTTGTATAGGAACGAGTCTCTCGTCTTCGGGGGCAGATTCCTCACTCCGTTCGGAATGACATAGAAGGGAATCGGTATGACATGGAAGGGAGTCGGTAGGACGTGGAAGGGAATCGGGATGACATGAAAGAGAGTCGGGGTGCCGGGGAAGGGAGTCTCTGCGCTCGGAGGGATGGAGGGGAGTCTCTGCGCTCAGAACGAACTTCAACTTCCGCTCATCGGGTGTTTAACTTCTGTTTATCTTTATCCGGTACCCTGAATTCAATCGAGACTCGGAAGAGGCCGGAAGAGGATCGAGACGTAAGGCCCCCTTCCTGTTCCTCTCCCCGTTTCCCCGCTTCCAATGAGTTCACCCGCGACTTCTCTACCGATAAGTTCACCCGTGACTTCACCAGCAGGAAAAACAGCGAGGACAACGAATAGATAGGGAATACCCCTCCCCTCGCGAATCTCACTCCATGCTGGAAATCCTCCCCATGCTCTCAGATCCTCATGCTGCAACGGGGCTAGCCGTCCATCCTGCCATAGCGGGGAAGGAAACCGCTCTCCTGAAGGCGCTGCTCAGCTGCACCGATTACGGGATTCTCATCGCCCGGCTTGCCACCCGACAGGACATCCTGTGCAACGCCCGTTTCGGCGAGTTGTTCGGCCTCGATCCCCAGGAAGTGGTGAGTCTGACGCCGGAGTTGGCCCGCGAGCAGGTCCTGCCGCGCATCAAACACCCCGAGGCGTTTTTGGAAGACCTCCAGTACGTGTACGCAAATCCGCAACTGGAGCGCACGGATGAGCTGGAGCTGATGCATCCGGAGCGGGTCCTCCGCCGCCACACCTGCCCTCTTCTGGATGCGGAAGGAGAGCCCATCGCGAGGGTCTGGAGCTTCCTGGACCTCACCCCGCTCAAAGAACTCCAGCGACAGGTCGAGCGCCACGCCGGGGAGTTGGAGGAACGGGTGAACGAACGCACCCGGCAGCTCCAACAAGCGCAGAAGCAGCTCGTCGAACAGGAGAAATTGGCGGGGGTCGGTCATCTGGCGATCACCGTCGCCCATCAGATCCGGAACATCCTCACCCCCCTGACCCTGGAGCTCAGCGCCCGCTCCTCCCCGGACGGAGAAGCGGACGATCTCTCGCCGATCCTCCGCCAGCAGATCCAGCGGCTCACGGCGCTGACCCATCAGCTCCTGGCGCTGTCACAGCCCCCGAAGTTGGAAGTGAGACGGTTGGACCTGCGCGCGATCTGGCAGAATATCGTTGGGATCCTTCAGGCGCTGGCGGAGCAGAACGGGTGCAAGCTGCAAACCCATCTCCCTCCCGATCCGGTCTGGGTCGCCGTCAATCGCGAGCAGATCGAGCACATCTTCGTGAACCTCTCGATCAACGCGATGGCGGCGATGGCGAAAACGGGGGGGGCGCTGACGGTGGAGATCACCCACGATGGAGCGATGGCGCTGGCGGTTTTCACGGACGGAGGACCGGGAATACGCGAAGAGATCGCGGCCCATCTCTTCGAGCCGTTCGTCTCCGGCCGCCCGACGGGCACCGGCCTGGGGCTCTACAGCTGCCGCCGCATCGCTCAGGAGCATGGGGGAAA
>JAHWJO010000560.1 GCA_019348365.1 Armatimonadota bacterium
CCCAATTTAACTCCTTTCCCCTTACTCGTCAATACCTTGTTGACGCACTACTAGTCGAGGTCGTGAGCCGTGATTACGAGCGCTCCCGCCGGTTTCCCAGCGCGTTCGTCGCCGCGTGGACCCGCGACGGCATCCTGAGCAACGAGGTCTGGCGGCGCGCCCGGAAAGAGGACGATTTCGCCGCGTACGAGCCGCACCTGGCGAAGATGGTGGGCTACGCGCGGCAGGCGGCGGACTATTACGGCTTCGAGGCGCACCCCTACGACGCGCTCCTGGAAGGATACGAGCCGGGGCTGCGGACCGAAGACGTGGAACGGGTCTTCGCCGTGCTGCGGGAAGAGCAGGTGGCGCTCGTCCGGGCCATTGCCGCGAAGGAGGAGCCGCGCACGGACTTCCTCCGCCGGGAGTACCCCATCGAGAAGCAGGGAGAGTTCGGCCTGAACGTCGCCCGGGCGTTCGGCTACGACCTCCGGCGGGGCCGCCTCGATGTCGCGCCGCACCCGTTCATGACCTCCTTCGGGCGGGACGACGTGCGGATCACCACCCGCTACGACGAGCATGATCCGGGGCAGGCGTTCTTCTCCATCTGGCACGAGACGGGCCACGCGCTCTACGAGCAGAACGTCTCGCCCGACCTAGCGCGGACGCCGCTGGCGCGGGGGTGCAGCAACGTCTTCCACGAATCGCAGTCGCGCCTCTGGGAGAACGTGGTGGGCCGGAGCCGCCCGTTCTGGGAGCGCCACTACCCGGATTTACAAAAAGAGTTTAGTAAACCACTAAAAGACGTGAGCGCGGATGAGTTTTACCGCGCCGTCAACCGGGTGCGGCCGAGCCTTATCCGCGTCGAGGCCGACGAAGTGACCTACAACCTCCACGTCATGCTTCGCTTCGACCTGGAGCGCGCGCTGATGGAAGGAAGCCTCAAGGCCGCCGATCTGCCGGAAGCGTGGGGCGAAAAGATGCGGGAGTACCTCGGCATCGCCCCGCCGGACGACCGGGACGGCGTCATGCAGGACATTCACTGGTCGGACGGCGCGTTCGGCTACTTCCCGACCTACGCGCTGGGGAACGTGATGGCCGCGCAGATCTTTGAGTCGGCGAAGGCGGCCCATCCGGAGATCGAGTCGGAGATCGGGCAAGGGCGGTTCGACACGCTGCTCGGCTGGCTGACGGAGAACATTTACCGCCACGGGCGGAAGTTCTGGCCGCAGGATTTAGCGTTGCGGGTCAACGGCGCGCCGCTGGACGCCCGTCCTTATGTGACGTACCTGAAACGCAAATACAGCGAGGTTTATGGATTGTAAATAACTCGGAATAAATGAGGCGATTTGTAAATCCGCAAGTATATATAGTAACATCGAAAGTCCGTGTGTGCATCCGCTTTGGGGCCGGGTGGTTTAGAAGGCCTGGTATGACTAAACAGCTTGGATGAATTATCTAAAATGTAAATCGGATAGGAATGTAAATGGGTTACGTATGAAGCTTCTCCTCACCAACGACGACGGATATGGCGCGCCGGGCCTTGAAGCCCTCTGGGCGGCGGCGGAAGGGCTGGGCGAGCGGATCATCGTCGCCCCGTCGCTCCACCTCTCCGGGTGCAGCCACCAGGTCACGACCCACCGGCCCCTGCGGGTGGTCCGGCACGGCGAGAACCGGTACGCCGTGGACGGCACCCCGGCGGATTGCGTCCGCGTCGCCCTGCACCGCCTCGTCCCGGATGCGGACTGGGTCCTCTCTGGCATCAATCAGGGCGGGAACCTCGGCGCGGACGTTTATATCTCCGGGACCGTCGCCGCCGTCCGGGAGGGGGTGCTGCACGGCTGGCCGGGGATCGCGGTCTCGCACTACCACAGGAAGGGAAGGGAGTTCCGCTGGAGCGAAGCTGCCGATTGGGTCCGGCCCCTGCTCGCGGAGAAGCTCGCCCAGCCGCTTCCGGCGGGGGCGTTCTGGAACATTAACCTCCCGCATCTCGACGCCGGCTCCCCGCCGCCGGAGGCCGTGGACTGCCCGCTCGACCCGGCGCCGCTTCCGTTGAGCTATCGCGGCGAGGAGGACGCGCTCCATTACGACGGCGATTACCACCTCCGCCATCACGGGGAAGGGACGGACGTGGACATCTGCTTCGGCGGCAGGATCGCGGTGACTAAAATCAAACTGTTTTAGTAAAAGATTTCACAATGCTAAAAAGCGCATTTAGTAAAGACATCTGTTGTAAAAGTGTAATGGCGCTTGGCAAGCGTTGAGGCCCTTGCCCCTTAAAACTGTAGTTCCGAAGGGTGAGTGTTGGGCCCGCCCTCACCCCCGCGCTTCGCGCTGGCCCTCTCCCAGCATTGGGAGAGGGGATCTGTAGAGTTCACGTTCTCTACGGAAACAAGACCGGTCTAATGTAATGTCCTGAACGGGATGAATGAACCCCCCTAATTTTAGACTGCACGAAGTGGAGAACTGAACAAGACCGACCCGACAACTTTACTCCGAAGCGGAAAAGTATTGCATCCCGATCCCCTCTCCCAGCATGGGGAGAGGGGACGTCGCGAACGAAGGTGAGCGACGGGGTGAGGGCGCGACTCACAGACTCATCGCCCCCTACTCCTTCTCACACGCCGGGAAGGCGACTCCCCAATTTCCTAACTCCCCAATTTCCCCACCTCCACAGCGGCCCCCTGTTCGCCGACCTCATCTTGTGATACGCTGGAAGCAGAGCCTGCTCGGAAGCCTACCACAGACGGACGGCGGCTGAACCACCCCTGAGACAGAATCCCACCCTTCCGGCGGAGGCGGCGCGCCATGCAGCAGAAATTACCCGTTCGTAAAAGGAAGATCACCCCCACCGACCTCTCCCAGTACCTCCGCCTGGATCAGTGCGAGCGCTACCTCCGCCTCCGCCTCCACGAACGCTCCGAAGGCCGCGACTTCCTCTCCGACGCCAACGTCCACCCGCAGGAGATCCCGCCGCTCCTCACCCTCTCGGGACGGGCGTTCGAGAAGAAGACGGAAGAGGCCATGCGCGCGGCGTTCCCCTTCGTCCACTGCGCCGAGAACGCGCGGGAGCACGGCGGCACCCGCTCCCCAGACAACGACCGCGTGCTGGAACTGGCGGGCCGGCT
>JAHWJO010000561.1 GCA_019348365.1 Armatimonadota bacterium
GCCCCGGAGGAAGCTCTCCAGCCGGTGGGCCTCTTCGTGGGCCTGCTCCGGCGTGGCCCCCAACAAGTCGGTCAACAGCCGCTCGGCGAGCCGGTGGCGGCGGACCGCCTCCCCGCCGAGGTGGCGTCCGGAGGGGGTCAGTTTCACGCCGTGGTACGGCTTGTGGTCCAGGTAGCCCCCTTCCGCGAGCTTCTTGACCATCTCGCTGACGGAGGCCGGGGCGACGTGAAGGAACCGCGCGAGGTCGCTGATCGAGATGAACGCGTCCCGATCGGAGAGCCGGTAGGCGGCTTCCAGGTAACGTTCCATATTGGCGCTGACCCCGTTGCTTTCCTGTACCGCCATTCCCCCTCCTCCCCCTAAAATTCAACGCGAATACCCTGCTCAGGAATCGTATTCGCCTTCCTGCCCACAGGTAGATGACCCCTCTGCCTATATTATAGTCAATTTCATGGCGTGGGGGGCCGGGGTCCGTCTCGCGCCGGTGCGGCGGCTGCCGTCAGCCCAAAGGAGGACCGTTTCGGAGCGACCTCCCCATTGGCCCGCTGGCTTGAGTCCCCTCCACGAAGAATTGTGAAGATTTTGAAATACGAAAGTCTATTCTCGAATCGCTGAAACTTTCGATTCGGCGGGGTGTCCGTACCGTTAGCGGGACGGCATCGCATGGCTCTTCGGAAATCCGCCCGCCCTCAAGACCGGGGCGAGCGAGGGGAATTTACGAAGGGGGATGTCTGCGAGCGAAGGATGCCCGCCTGATGGGCCGCCGGTCGGAAAGAGATGGAACGACGGGGGTCGGAGAACTAAAGAAGATGTGCGAGAATTATACCCTGTTCCTCTCCGCGTACGTGGATGACGAAGTCAACCCGACGGAACGCGCGTGGGTCGAGGGGCACCTGAAGGGCTGCGCCGACTGTCGCGCGGAATTGCAGGCGCTCCGGGAGGCGGCGCAATTCGCTTCCTTACTGCCGGAGGTGCTGCCCCCGCCCGACCTGCGGAGCCAGATCCTCCTCCGCACCAGCCGCCGCCCCGGCTTCTGGCCACGAGTCCGCACCGCCCTGCACCGCCCGGCGGTCTGGAGCCCCGCGCTGGCGGCGGGCGTGGTCGGAATCGTGGTGCTCGCGTCCCAGAGCGGCAAGTCCCCGGCCCCGACGGCGTCTCCCTCGGCCCCGCCCGCCCGTCCGGCTCCCCTCGCGACGGCGCCCCGCCCGGCCCCGGCTCCGACGGCGCCCCTCGCGACGGCGCCCCTGCCTCAACCGGAGGATGAGACCGGCATTAAAGGAATCATGCAGCGGCTCGAGGAGACCCTGACCGCCCAACCGGAACCGGCGCCCGTCCTTCCCCCCGCGGCCTCCGCGCCGCCTCGGCAGATGGCGAAGGCGTCCCCGGTCAAGGAGAAGCCGTCCGGAACTCCGGCTCCTCCGAAGGTCGTGCGATCCGCGCCCGCCGCCCCGCCCATGCAGGGCGATCCCCTGCGCCGGATGAAGACCACCCTCGCCTCGGTCGGCAAGACGATCCAGGGGAAGCTGCTGGACAAATCTTCGCGGAAAACGGCACCCAAGGCGGTCCCGGCGGAGCGGACCCCGGAGAACATGCCGCCGAACGAGGAAGAATCGACCCTCGCGATGGAGCCTCCGATGGTGTACATGCCGGAGATGACCGCGCCGACGGCGCCCTCCTCCCCGGCAAAGGAGGCCGTGGCTTCCGAGGAGCCGACCCGCCCCGCCCGCACGAGCAACCCGCTGGCGGAAGGGCTGGTAAAACTCGCCGAGCCGCCCAAAAAGAAGCGCACGGACATGGACGACATGGTGGAGCAGATCAACGCGAACGCGCTCTCCACCGCCGCCACCGCGCGACAGGTCAAATGGAACTTCGCCCGGCATAAGTTTTAACACGCCGAACGCGAAGCTCCCTCTCAAACAGCGCTCGACGATAAGGAAGTCGGAAGCGGGCGCAAACCGCTGCGAGGAGATCGTCCTCCCCTCGCAGCGTTGGATCCAGATCTCCCCTCGGGCCGGGAATGGCCGCCCGGCCCGAGCTGCTCAGTTGGAATCCCCGTCGCACGCCGCACGGAGATGACACCGGAGAGAGAACCCAGGATGAAATTGTATTGCCCTGATGATTAATCGCTGGAGAAAAGTGAGAAATGTGCCGATACTGGGTAGAGTACGTTAGCCAGTAAACAAACAAACGGCACTGTCTCATTGCTCTCCTGTCCAATCGAACGGAGTCCATGAAGCCCTGAGAGGGCCCATGGCTCCGAGGCCCGATCGCTATGCCTCCTCCCCGATCTCACCCCCATCGGCGCCGTCCGACGCCCCCGGATTCCCCACCGGTTCCCTGTCCCCCCCGCCGGGGGAACGGGCAAAATTCCGCAGCCCTTCCGGTTCTCCTCCTCCTCGGCTCCCTGTCCCTCTCCGGGCCGACCCTCGCGCAGTCCCCCGCCCCGGCTCCCGCGCCCTCTGCATCTCCCTCTGCGGCTCCCTCGACGGAGCGCGTTAAATTCGAGATCCTCACCGCCGACGGCGGCGCGCTTTACCGGCTCACCCACGGCGGCATCAACCCGAACAGCCTCTCCGTCCGCGCCGGGGGCCAGCCGCTTCGCCTGGGGCAGGATTGTTTCCTCAATCCCGTTTCCGGCCTCCTGACCCTCGCCCAGCCGCTCGAATCCGGCGCGTCCCTGACCGTGCGCTACCGCTACAACCCGCAGTCGGACGGGGCCGGGCAGGCGATGGGCTTCGCGTTCACCCCCGGCGGCACCGGCGGCACGAAGCTGAATTTCGTCTATGCCGCGACCCCCGGCGGACTGAACTTCGGCGCGGGTTCCGGCTCTCAGGTCACGGGAGTCCTGATCGACCCGCAGAAGGTCGGCACCGGGAAGTTCTCCGGCATGTCGATGGTCAGCCGCAAAGGCGCGAACCCCTTCTCCGCCCTCCGCCGTCCCCGCGAGGGCCGGATCGCCCTCCTCACCCACCTGATCGGCAACGAGAAAAAGGAGGATTCCGGCTCCGGCGACCTGCACCAGTACGCCATGGACGACGTGAAGGTGGGCAGCGCGACCTTCGGCCTCACGTACCGCAAGGTCGGAAAGAATT
>JAHWJO010000562.1 GCA_019348365.1 Armatimonadota bacterium
TGCAGCGGTCACCCTCCGAATTCACTCCCGGGCCGGTTTCTCTCCTGAAGCGGCAAAGGGAGGAAGAGTTGTCCTTCGCTTTGACGGTTTCGAGCAATATGTGCAGGCAATCACTCAATTTTCCGTTCAAAACGCGATCCTGACATGTTTTAGCCTGTCTTAATTGGGTACAACAAACTGGGATGTTGAGCGCCGGGGGACCCCTGGCTTTGATCGAGGCAGGGAGGGTTTGTGTCCCCGCCTCTCAGAGCCGTGTGATGCCGCCCGGTCGGCGGTTTGGACTATGACAATAAAGAAAGGATACCACTTACGTGTACGATTATCTCATCGTTGGCGCGGGATTTGCCGGAAGCGTTCTGGCTGAGCGACTCGCCAGCCAATCAGGAAAGAAAGTCCTCCTCATCGATCGGAGAAACCACATCGGAGGGAACGCCTACGATCACTACAACGATGATGGTATTCTGGTCCACAAGTACGGCCCGCACATCTTCCACACCAATTCGGAGCGGGTCTTCGAGTACCTCACCCAGTTCACCGAATGGCGGCCCTACGAGCATCGCGTGCTCGCCCATGTGGACGGCCAGCTCGTCCCCATCCCGATCAACCGGACGACGGTCAACGAGCTGTACGGCCTGAACCTCCAGACCGAAGAGGAGTGCCAGGCGTTCTTCGACACCCGCGCGGAGCCCCGCGAGCAGACCCTGACCTCCGAGGATGTGGTCGTCAGCAAAGTGGGATGGGAGCTGTACACGAAATTCTTCCGGGGCTACACGCGCAAGCAGTGGGGGCTCGACCCGTCCGAGCTCGACGCGCAGGTGACCGCCCGCGTCCCCACCCGCACCAATACCGACGACCGGTACTTCACCGACACGTTCCAGGCCATGCCGCTGCACGGCTACACCCGAATGTTCGAGCGGATGCTGGATCACCCCAACATCCACATCATGATCAACACCGACTACCGGGAGGTGAAGGAGTCGGTCCCCTACAAGGAGCTGATCTTCACCGGGCCCATCGACGAGTACTTCGACTACTGCTACGGCAAGCTCCCCTACCGCTCTCTGGAGTTCAAGCACGAAACGCTGGACGAGGAACAGGCCCTGCCGGTCGCGGTGGTCAATTACCCGAACGACCACGACTACACCCGCGTCACCGAGTTCAAGCACCTGACCGGCCAGGATCACCGGAAGACCGGCGTCGTGTACGAGTACCCCCGCGCCGAGGGCGATCCGTACTACCCGATCCCGAAGCCGGAATGCAACGCCCTCTACCAGAAGTACAAAGTGCTGGCGGATGCCACGTCCGACGTTCACTTCGTGGGGCGGCTCGCGACGTACAAGTACTACAACATGGACCAGGTCGTGGCACAGGCGTTGACGACGTTCGACAAGATCACGGGCAACCGTCGCGAACGGATCACCGCATCCGACTCCCGCCCGAAAGCCGAGCCGATGATCGAGGCGGTTCCCGTCGGGTCCGCTTCCGCGATGAAGAGCGCGGGCGTGGCGACCGCCGTCGGGGGGAACGGGTCATCCAGTAACGGCAACAGGGCCGCCACGGTGACTCTCCAGGAGGACGAAGACGACTCCTGAGGGAGCCAGCCGACCGTCGGCGTCCGTCTAACCGGCGGGGAGGCACTCGGTGAAGCCCCGCTCCACGTAGGATCGGAAAAGCTCCGCCACGGGCTGAGGCTCGCCCTGCCGGAAGAGCCCGACCGGGGTCTCTTCGCCCCGTTTGCGGAGGGCCGTCTGCCAGTCCACCTGGGATTCGTCGCCGTACCAGGACATCCCCAGCACCGGGTAGCCCTCGCTCCTCATGCGGCACAACTCTTCGTAGGTCTGCCGGCAGATCCGTACAGCGTGTTCGGGCCAGGCGTTCACCTCCGCGTGGAGCAGGGGCATGCGATAGCGGTTCCAGTACGCCCGCGTGAGATGTCCCAATTCATACGGCGAGTTGGCATCCTGATCCACGACCCTGTTTTCGTGGAGAATATGGATGCAGGTGGGGTAATGGTCGATGCCCAGGATTTTGCGGCTCTTGCTGCCGTGGGTCATGAACCATTCGTACTCCTCTTCCGTGATGCCGTACGCATCGAGGTAGCCGAACACGCGGTCGTCCCGGTGGCCCAGGATCAGGTCGAGCGGGACGAACCGGACGGCTTCGTTGAAGAGGTTCGCTTCCCATTCCCGGATGGGGACCGTCGAGCGTACTTCTTCAAAGCTCTCGTTCTGAAGGAAGATCGGGAGGCCGTCCCGTTCTTCTTCCTTCCAGACACGCCGGATCGCTCGTTCGGCGAGGATGGCGGCGCGGGCCAGGTTCGCGCTCGCCCGGACGAACGCGCGGTCGTGGGAGAGGCCTTCATTCCAGATCCCCAGCCGGGAGGAGAACGAAGCCGTGATGAACGGCTCATTGATCGGCGTGAACCAGGTCACATGGGCGTACCGGCGCGTGATCGCTTCCGCGTAATCCGCAAAGTACTGGGGGAAGTCGGGATTCTGGAATCCCTCGCCCTCCGGGGATCGCGCCCAATCCGGCAGCCCGAAGTGCAGAAGGTCGAGGATGACGGTGATGCCCAGGTCGCGGCAGGCATCCATCACCCCGTCGAACCATGAGAAGTCGTACCGGTCGCGGTCCAGGTGGGTCTTGGAGTAGGGCGGGCCGACCCGGAGCCAGGTGATGCCGAGGTTCCGGATGCGGGTCAGGCGCTCGCGGTAGTGCGTATAAAAATCTCCGGCTTCGAGGAAGAGGTCGCGGCGAACGCCCTCGACCATCGGGTCGGAGCCTTCGATCCCGGTCATGAAGATCCCGTGATCCGCGAGGGGACCCAGCTCCGCCACGAGGGAGCGGGTTTCATCGCTCCACGCGACCTTCTCCATTCGATCCGTTTGAAGAGAAATCATCAGTCCTCCATCGGGGCGACTCGTCCCTGACAGCTTTATCGGCTACGCCCCGGTACCATGACAGTTATGTAAAGAAAACGGATCAGTTTTAGGGCCAACATTTTCAGGAATTTTCGACGAACTACCGATATACATGAAATTAGGGTGTAATCGGCGTCGAAGTTCGGGTCTGCCCCCGGCGTTTAAGA
>JAHWJO010000563.1 GCA_019348365.1 Armatimonadota bacterium
CACCCCGCCCCCTCCGCCGCCCGCCGCCAGCCCCACCTCGCTCTGGGCCCGGAAGGCGCGATCTACCGGGAAAGCGCTCTCGCGACAGAGAGCCGCAAAAATCTGACGCACCCGCACAACAAGCAGTCCAAATGCATCCGGGCGCTTCTGGCGCTTTATCGCGTTACGGGGAAGGACGAATACTTCCGGCGCGCCGTTAAATTAGGCGTCCGTTTCAAGCGCACGCTGCGCCTGGAGGGCGAGTTGTATCGGTGGCACTACTGGGACCCTGCCGGGGAATGGGATCGTAAAGCGGATCACCCTAAACAATGGAAGCACTGGATCGGCGCAGAGCATCGGGCGGGGTATCACAATCTGACGGTTGCGATGGCTGTCGCGCTCTACGATCACGGCGTCGTCTTTGACAGGACCGACATGCAGCGGTTCGTGAATACACAGATGCAGGTCTGCTGGAACGGGTCCCTGGACAACCCGCTCTTCAAGCGCACCGATGGGACGCCGGACAAACAGGCGTTTGTTGCCTCAGCGCTCGCCGGTTTTGTGCCCAGGATCGCGCAGTTCTTCTACGGAGAGGGGCGTACTGCCGAGCGTTTGAAGAATAAGGATCACCCCTGGCGCGGCGGTGTCGAAGCGAGCAGCTACCTGCTCGGTAAGTATGCAGGCACCCTGTCGTCTAAACCGATGCGCGCGAACTACCGAAAGCAGTTTGAGAAAAATCCGGCAAACGTCGAATTCCTACGCGACATGGAATCTAACGCCCAACCCAAATCCGCTGAATGAGTGAAGGTTTTTCCGATTTTTAGGCGAACGCCCTCGCTGTTACCATGGCTTCGCTCTTATTCTGGCGAAGAGTATCAAGGCTTCGGAAGGGAACGCGATGGGCTGGCACTGTAGCGCTGTATGCTGAGTGACCGCCTCCGCTATCCCTTCAACGGATTTCTCCCCTGTAAAGGGAGAACGATGAACAACATCAGGGGGTAAAATGAGTCAGGCCGTTCGAATCCCGAAGAAAGAACTGGCGCTCCGCCTCGCCCGCCGGATGGAAACGGATGAAGCGACCGCCCTGGCGTGGCTGGACGGGGTTACCGAAACGCTGTACGAAGCCTTCAAAGCCGGAGAAAGCGTGACGCTGCCCGGATTCGGCAGCTTCTACCTCCGGGAAGAACGGCAGAGCATGGTCTTCAAATTCAGCCCGGCTCAACGGTTTCGGGCGTTGTTCGGGTGGTCTTCCACCTACAAAGGCGATCTTTAGAATGCACAGCACACCTCTCCGAGGGTTCACCGTCCTCTGTCTGATCTTTCCATTCCTCGTTACCTCTCCTGTTTCCTCAGCCCGGCTCCCGACCCCTCCCGCCATGAATACTCTCGCTAAAACCTACCGCCCCCGGCTGGAAAAGAACCTGAAAGAGAACATCATCGCCTTCTGGTACCCGAAGTCGCTGGACAAGACGAACGGCGGATACTACACGAGCTTCGGGCCGCAGGGAGAGTTGAAGGAGGGCGGCACGAAGATGATCGTCACGCAGGCCCGGATGGTCTGGCTGTTCGCGCGGCTGGCGAGGGCCGGGTACGGCGAGCAATACCTGGATGCCGCCGGGCACGGCTACCGATTCCTCATGGACAAGATGTGGGACGAGAAGCACGGCGGCTTCTACTGGGAGGTGGACGCGACGGGCGATACCGTCCTCATGCCGAAGAAGCACCTGTACGGGCAGTCGTTCGCGCTGTACGCCCTCTCGGAGTACGCCCTGGCGAGCAAAAAACCGGAGGCGCTGGAGTCCGCTACGCGCCTGTTCCGCCTCCTCGAAGAGAAAGCCCACGACAAGCGGTACGGCGGCTACATCGAGGCGTTCAACGCGGACTGGACCGCCCCCCCGCCCGGAGAGAAGTCGTACATGGGCGTGCCGAGCGACGTGAAGCTGATGAACACGCACCTCCACCTGATGGAGGCGATGACGACCTTCGTCCGCGCGAGCGATCTGCCGCTGGCCCGAGAGCGGCTGCGGGAGCTGATCACCATCGAAAGCAACACGGTCGTCCGCAAGGAGATCGGGGCCTGCACCGACAAGTACGCGCGGGACTGGACTCCCCTCCTGGAAGGGAGTTACGCGACGGTCTCTTACGGCCACGATCTGGAGAACATCTGGCTGCTGATCGGCGCGAGCGATGCGGCGGGGGTCCCGAACGCCCTACTGACGGATCTCTACCGCACCCTGTTCGACTACTCCCTGAAGCACGGGTACGACCGCAGCAAGGGCGGGTTCTACGACGCGGGAGCATTCAATAAACGGGCCGGGGATCGGAACAAGACATGGTGGGTCCAGGCAGAGGCGCTGGTGAGCGCGCTCTACATGTACCGCCTGACGGGAGAGGCAAAGTATAGAGAAGTTTTCGAGAGAACCTTAGACTTTATCGACCGGTACCAGACCGACTGGAAGCACGGGGAGTGGCACGCGACGGTGATGCCGGACGGGAAGGGGACCGGGGACAAGGCCCACATCTGGAAGGCGGGCTACCACAACGGCCGCGCGATGATCGAATGCCTGGTGCTGCTGAATGAATCGACTCGGGAGCAGCAACAATAAGGAAAACAAAAAGCCTGCCCTCATCGGGCAGGCGGATCTCTTACCGATCAAGTGAATACACCCGGAGGGACTCGAACCCCCGACCCTCTGATCCGAAGTCAGATGCTCTAATCCACTGAGCTACGGGTGCGCATTGACACTCTATTTTACTCCCGGAGGGGTTTTCCGTCAAGACGGCGCGCTGCCTCGGTTCGCGGCAGGATTCAGGAGGAAGAGCCGACGGGATCTCAGTGGATTGCAACGCCGGGGCCTTTATCGTGTCTTTAGAAGTATGGATTTCACCCGAACCCTTCTCAAGATAACCCTGCTCTTATCCCTGTATCTAACCGGGACGCTGTTCGTCGGAGCCGCACCAGCATCCTCCGAACTCCCCGTCTCACCGAAAGCGACCGCAGCGCTGCCTTCCGCCTCCCCCTCCGAACCCGATCCCGTCCCCCTCCACGAAGCGCACTGGAACGCGCACAAGGACCATTACCCTATTATGGAGTACAT
>JAHWJO010000564.1 GCA_019348365.1 Armatimonadota bacterium
CTGGCCGAAACCAATCGTCGGCTGCATGTCCTGAACGACGCCGCCAACCTGTTGCTCATGAGGGGAGACCCAGAGCGGTTCGTTCGGGACATCTTCGAAATGTTCTCCGAACACCTCGGCCTGGAGGTGTACTTCAACTACTGGGTCACCGACGACGGGACGAGGCTGCAACTCCATTCTTACGGCGGGGTACCTGAGGAGAAGGCGCGGAAGATCGAGTGGCTGGACTTCGGGCAGGCAGTCTGCGGCGTCGTGGCCCAGGAGCGGAGGCAGATCGTCGCGGAGAACATCCAGGATTCCGACGATCCGAAGGCCAATTTCGTTCGCTCATTGGGCATCACGGCTTATGCCTGCCAACCCCTCCAGGCGAACGGACGGCTCGTGGGGACCCTTTCTTTTGGGACCCGCTCTCGCTCCCGCTTTCTTCTCCACGAGCTGGAGCTAATACAAACCGCCTGCAACCAGGTGGCCGTCGCCCTGGACCGTGCCCGCCTTTTCGCGGCGCTCCGCCAGCGGGAGGCGGAACTGGTCCATCGGGCCGATCAACTTCAAGAGGCCGACCGCCAGAAAGATCTGTTCCTGGCGATGCTCGCCCATGAGCTGCGTAACCCACTCGCCCCCATTCGCACCGCCGCCAGCCTCTTACGATTTCAGTCCGATGGCACCACCGTCCAGCGAACGTCGGAGATCATCGAACGCCAGACCGCTCACTTGGCGGGTCTCATGGACGATCTGCTGGATGTCTCCCGAATCACCCGTGGGAAGGTCAGCCTGAAGAAAGTCACCCTGGACCTCACGACAATCATTTCCAACGCCGTCGAGAGCTGCCGACCTCAGATAGAGGAGCGGGGACATCACCTCTCGGTCTCCAAGCCAGAGGACGCCGTCCTGCTGGATGCCGATCCCGACCGTCTGGAGCAAGTTTTGAGCAACCTGCTCTTGAACGCGGTGAAGTTCACCCCCCATGGAGGGGATCTCGGGCTGACCGTTGATCATGTGGGGGAGGAAGTGGCGATCAGGGTGTGGGACACGGGGGAGGGCATGGACCCTAACCTTCTGCCGCATGTCTTCGACCTCTTCACCCAGGGGGATCGTTCACTGGACCGCTCGAAGGGTGGACTGGGGATCGGCCTGTCTCTGGTGAAAGGGCTGGTGGAGAGACACGGAGGGAAGGTGGAAGCCCACAGCGACGGCCCTGGGCGGGGGAGTGTGTTCACCGTACGATTGCCCGCCCACCCATCGACACGGAAGCAGACCGTAAAACACTCAGAACCAGAAAGCGTCGATACCCCCCCGTTGCGGATTCTCCTTGTGGAAGACAACGAGGATGCGGCGGAAATGCTGGCGAGTCTGTTGGAGTTGCACGGCCACGAGGTGAGGTCGGTTCATGACGGCCCAAGTGCAATAACGGCGACATTGGAATATCATCCCCAGGTGGTCCTCATGGACATCGGCTTGCCTGGGATGGACGGTTATCAAGCGGCGCAGGTGATCAGGGAACGGATCGGCCCAGATTCAGTGAAGCTCATCGCCCTGACGGGCTATGGACAGGAAGAAGACCGTGTTCGCTCCTCTGAAGCAGGATTTGATCACCACCTCGTAAAGCCGTTCGATCCTGATGAGCTGCACCGTCTCCTGGCAGGTCTCGTTTGATGTTTCGACGCCTGAACCCCATGCTGTGGAACAAGCAGGAGGTTCAGGCGTGAATCTGGAGCATGTTAATCCAAACTAGCGGGTTCCCCAATCGTACATGTTGGGGCAGTACCCCTCCAGCCGCACGATCTCCCCGATGGCTCCGTTGCGGATCAGGTCGCGGGCCTTGCGGAACTCCGGGTTGAATCGGCGCTGGTGGCAGAAGGTCATCATTACCCCCGCCGTCTCGCAGGCCTCGTGCATGGCTTTGGAGTCCCCCCAGGTGGGGGCCATCGGCTTCTCGGCGTGAATGCCTTTCGCCCCCGCTGCCACGCTCGCCTCCACCATTTCCCGGTGCAGGTGCGGCCAGGTGCAGACGCTCACCACGTCCGGCTTCGTCTCTTCCAAAAGCTGGCGGTAGTCGGAGTAGACCTTCTCCACGCCGTACCGGTCGGCGAGCCGCTTCGCGTTCTCCTCCACGGGGTCGACGCACGCGACGATCTCGGCATTCTCCGCCGCCGCGTATCCTTCCGCATGCGCCCGCCCGCGTCCCCCGCAGCCCAGAATGGCCGCCCTGAAGTGTGCCATTGTGTCTCCTTTCAGGTGTTATCGAATCCTTTAGACAACGGAGAGGGACGGGAATTCCTCCCGCCCCTCACTTCCCCGGCTGTCACGGCCTCTTCACGTTCAGCTCTCCCACGCCATCCTCGGGAGAGTTCCATGGATCAGGGTGTCCGATTTCGTGATCCGGTGAACAGGTCAGTGCCCCTCGATCCTTTCACGCTCCCGCTGATCGTATTGCCCTGAAACTTCGCGGTGACTTCCGTATTCCCGGTCCCCCCGGGGGGAGCCGGTATGATGAACCGTACATTCTCCCCGTCCACCGTCACGTCCTGGAGGGGAATCCGGCGCTCCGTGCCGTTGATGTTCATCACGAGATCGCCGCCCCATCGTTCCCCCTCCTGCCGGAGCACCATCGTAGGTGTGAGCGTTCGCCCCTCGCGAGTCAGGCTCAGAGTCCACTCCCCGGCGGCGGAGATCGGTGTTTCCACGATGCGCTCGGCCTTCCATGGGCGGGGGCCGGCGTTGCCCTGACCTCCCTGAGCGCCTTCGCTGGTCCCTTCCAGCGCGTTCCCTTTCATCCGGGCGCGGTAGGAGCGGCGGAACGTCCGCCCATCGTCGAGACGGAACTCGGTCGCGAAGGCGAGCTCGCCGTCACGGAAGGTGGCATCCCGGATCTCGATGTCCCGCGCGAAGTTGCCGCCCCCGCCCCCGGCGGGCGCCTTCAGGGTACCGGTCACCTTCTCGCCGTCCTGGGTAAGGACGAGTTCCCGCACGAATGTGTTGCCATCGCGTCCGGGCATAGTTACCCTCCAGCGCCCGGTGAGGCCCCCCGCGTCGGCAAGGCGGGTTGCTTTCCATGGACGGGCGTTCATC
>JAHWJO010000121.1 GCA_019348365.1 Armatimonadota bacterium
GGTGGGACGCATCGATGCTGAAGGGATCTTGAACGGCTCGAACAGAAAGGGCCGGATGACCAGGAAGACGACGACCCACGCGAACAGGAGCGATTCGGTCAGCTCGCCCCAGAATCGCTCCCCTTTGAGCCCGATCCATCTCCGTACCCCGGCCAGAGCCAGCCGCCCCACCGCCAGGATGGAGGCGATCAGCAGCACCGCCTCGATGTTCAGGCTCGCCAGCCAGCTCCAATCCATTCCCACTCCTTCATGCGTCCTGATGCTTCATCGCGCCGGAACGGAATTCGCCCGAATCCGACCGGCCGGGTGTTCCGGTAGCCTTCCCTTATCGCAGGGGGCCGAAATCTTTGGGCGGCCAGAATTTGAGCACCGCCTTGCCCTTGAGCCGCCACGGCTCCACGAGGCCCCAGCCCCGGCTGTCGAAGCTGTCCGGACGGTTGTCGCCCATGACGAGATACTTTCCGGGCGGCACGCGAAAGGGGAACCGAAGCGCTTCCGGAAAATGATCTTCCAGCGACTCCGTGACGTGCGGCTCGTTCAGGTACGGCTCGTTCAGCGGCTTCCCGTCGATGTAGAGGTCGCCCGCCTGGATGTCCACGAGCTCGCCGGGCATGCCGACCAGCCGCTTCACGAAATCCGCCTCCTCCTTCCGCGCCGCCGGGGGGGACTTGAAGACGACGATGTCGCCGCGCTCCGGGGGCCGCAGCCGGTAGAGGTACCGGTTCACCACGATCCGGTCCCCGATGTTCAGGGTCGGGACCATGGAGGTGGTGGGGATGCGGAACGGCTCATACAGGAAGGGCCGGAAAATGAGGAAGACGACGACCCACGCGAACAGGAGCGATTCCAGGAACTCCCCGATGCCCGCTTCGGCCTTCCCGATGCGCCGCCGCGCCAGGGCGAGCCCCAGGCGGGCCACCGCGAGAATTCCGGCAATCGTCAGCACCCATTCGGTGCTCAGGCCGGCGAGCCAGTCCATTCCGCCTCCCGTACCTCGAACCGGAGAATCAGTGTAAGATGCCGAAGTTGCTGAACGGCCAGAGCTTGAGGACGGCTTTGCCCTTGATCCGTTCCGGTTCCACGAGTCCCCAGACCCGGCTGTCGAAGCTGTCCCGGCGGTTGTCGCCGAGCATCAGGTAGCGGTCCTTCGGAACGCGGTACGGGAAATGAATCGATCCGGGGTAGTTCGGTTCCGGCTCCGTGGCGTTCGGCTCGTAGACGTAAGACTCTTTCAACGGACGGCTGTTGACGTAAACCTGTCCCTGCCGGATGTCCACGGTATCACCGGGCATGCCGACCAGCCGCTTCACGAAGTCCGCTTCGTCCTGGCGCGCCGTGGGCGGGGATTTGAAGACGATGATATCGCCGCGCTCGGGAGGGTTGAACCGGTAGACGTACTTGTTCACCGCGATCCGGTCTCCAATATTGAGGGTGGGGATCATCGAGCCGGAGGGGATGCTGAACTGCTCGTAGAGGAACGGCTTCACGAAGAGAAAAATGACGACCCAGGCGCAGAGGAGCGATTCGATCAGCTCGCCGCCGTAGGCATCCGCCTTCGTCCCGAGGAATCGCCGGGACAGGTAGAGTCCCAGACGCGCGAACACCAGGATGAACGCAAAAAGCAGAATCCACTCGATACTCAGTCCGGCTAACCACTCCATAAAGCTCACATCCTCATGAGGACCGGGTGAACGGCCTCTTCACTATATTCCGTCTCATGCCGGAGGAACGAACGTGTTCCCCATTCCAGCTATCGGTTGCTGCAGCGCTCCTCTTTCCGGTCAGCGGATTTGATGCGCCCGTTTCAACGGCCAGAAGACGCAGGCCGCCCGGCCGATGAGGTTCTCGCGGGGGATGGAGCCCCAGAACCGGCTGTCCCGGCTGTCGTTCCGGTTATCGCCCAGCATGAAGTAGGTCCCCTCCGGCACCCGGTACGGGCCGTAGTTCCCGTAAGGGATCCCGTGCAGATACTCCTCATCGAGGGGCATGCCCTGGATGAAGACTTTCCCTTCGCTGATGTAGACGTGCTCGCCGGGGAGGCCGATGATCCGCTTGACGAAGATCTCCTCGGCATGACCCGAGTCTTCCGCGCCATAAAAAACGACCACCTCGCCGCGCCGGGGTTCCCCCCATCGGAAGGAAAGCTTGCTGGCGAGGATGCGGTCCCCGTCTTTCAGGGCCGGGACCATCGAGTTGGAGGGGATGTAGAACGGCTCCAGGATGAAGGGCCGGATCAGGAGAAAGAGCAGCAGCAACGCGAGCAGCGCCGCTTCCACCGCCGCCCGACCGAACGCGCCGCGATGGCCTGCCTTCGTTTCGCGCGAGGGGGCCGGGGTCTCCGCCGTCGTGGGGCTGATGACGATCTCGTGTTCCTGAACCATGCCACTCCCTTGAATGCTCGCCTAGATGCTTGAATGCTCGCCCAGATGACGGAAGGGGCGGGATGAACCCGCCCCCCCTCGCATCGCTCACTCTGCACGGCGCACCGAGAATCCGAAGCGATTATTCGTTCACGGGTTCCCGGCTCTCCTGATTCTCCACTGGAGGAGCCGCCGCGCCTTCGTTCACCGCTTCGTTGACAGCGATATCCGCCTCGGCCTGATTCTCGTGACGCTCGGCCTCCACCGTCCCGGTGGGGAGGTGGGCCGCGCCGCCCTCGACGGCCCCGCCGGCCTTGTTCATGCCCTTGGCGAACCGGTCGTCGCGAAGCTCCTTGATTCGGGCGTGCTTACCCACCTTGGTGCGGAGGTAATAGAGCTTGGCGCGCCGGACTCTCCCGCGTCGGGTCACTTCGACCTTCGCGATCTTCGGAGAGTGCAGGAGGAACGTGCGCTCCACCCCGACGGTGTGGGAAATCTTGCGGACGGTGAAGCTGGTGCGGGTTGCGCCCTGCTTCATAGCTATGACAACGCCCTCGAAGACCTGGATGCGTTCTTTTCCGCCTTCGATGACCTTGGCGTGCACGCGCACGGTATCCCCCGCGCGGAACTGCGGAACGTCCGAGCGAAGCTGCTCGCGTTCGATTTCATCAATGATATTTGGCACCTGAGACTCCCGTTCTTATTTTGGATTTTGGATTTTTGATTATGGATTGCAAGCGTTCACTTTACCTGGGGATTACTCCTCGCGCTCCAGCCGATGGTGTTCATCCAGAAGAGTGTCGAGCGTAATCTAAAATCCAAAATCTAAAATCCAAAATTCTCCTCGTCCCACTGGGCGAGGAGGCGACGATCTGCTTCGGTTAAAGGAGCCGACGCGAAGAGGTCCGGGCGATGCTCGCGGGTCAGTCTCAGCGACTGTTCCCGCCGCCATCGCTCTACGTTCGCGTGATGGCCGGAGAGAAGGACCTCCGGCACGGTCATGCCCCGAAAATCCGCCGGTCGGGTGTAATGTGGATGTTCCAGGAGGCCGGTCGTGAACGAGTCCTCGGCGGCCGACTCTTCCTTTCCCAGCACGCCCGGAATCAGCCGGGCCACGCTATCGAGGACATTGAGCGCGGCGAGCTCGCCCCCGCTCAGCACGTAGTCCCCGATGGAGAGGTCATCCGTAATAAAAGCGCGGACACGCTCGTCCACGCCTTCGTAGCGGCCACACAGAAGAATGAGATGCGACTCGCGCGCGAATTCTTCAGCCCGCCTTTGATTGTAAACCGCTCCGCGCGGCGAAGTCAAGATCACGCGCGGCGCCGACACTTGCGGGCGCAGGTACTCGATGGCGGCGACGAGCGGCTCGGGCTTCATCACCATCCCGGCCCCACCCCCGAACGGCGAGTCGTCGGCCATCTTGTGCCGGTCCGTCGTGAACGCCCGGAGGTCCACCGCCCGCACGTCGAGGAGGCCCTTCTCCTGCGCCCGCTTCAGGATGCTGTGCGAGACGACGCTTTCCAGCATCTCCGGGAACAGGGTGACGATGTCTACGCGCAAGGGCCGAGTAGGAATCACGTTCATCTCTTCGGGCGAATGGAACACGGAGCTTCGCTGCGCTCGCTTCACGGAAACCCCCGGAAAACCCGGATACCCCCAGCCCCTGAAGAGGTGAACGGGTGAGGGGGTGATCCGCATCCATCGGCGAATCCAATGGGTTCATCGACAGAACCAACCAGCTTTTCTTTGTATCCTTCGTGCTCTTGATGGCTCAAAGGGGTTGATCCGGGTTTTCCGGGGGTTTCCGTGAAGCGAGCGCAGCGAAGCTCCGTGTTCCATTCGCTCCAGGTTACACGACTTCGGGTTCGTCCAGCAGGCCGGGGATGGGATGGATAACCATCACGCCCTCGTCGAGGTCCACTTCCAGAACGACCTCCTCGGTGGCGGGGATGAGCAGGTTGTTTCCGAGGTCGAACACGTCGTTGGCGGGATACCGGAGGACGTTCCGGATCGTCCCCAACTCCTGCCCCGCGTCGGTGACCACCCGCAGCCCGACGAGGTCATCCACGTAAAAGGTGTCCTCATCGGGAAGTTCGTGCCGCTCTTCGCGGGAGATGACGATCTTCGCGCCTCGCAGGGCTTCCGCGTCGTTCATCGTCAGAACGCCGCCGAGCTGCATCAGGATGACGTTCTTGTGCCAGCGGGCGTTCTGAACCGGATAGGTCTGATCCTTGCCGTCCGGAAGGCGGAGGGTGATCTCCTCCAGGTCGAGGAGGCGGTCCGGGAAATCGGTGCGCGGATAGATCTTCACCTCGCCGCGATGGCCGTGCGGCCCCACGATCTCCCCGATGACGATTTCAACCGGGGAGCCGTTATCGTCCGGCGAAGCGGGTGAGGGGGGCGGGGAGGTCATGCCCGTTGAATCAGTCCCCCACCGGGTCCGGAATCCAGGGAATCCGGTCCGCCGGTGCCGTCGCGCAGCTCCTGGATGACTCCGTCCTTGACGATGATCTCCGCGCGCCCGAGCTTATCCCGCAGGTTGTCGCCCTGGTTCAGCTCCACGTAGCCTTCGAGCTGCATGTAGGTGACGCGCTCCCCGATCTGCAACTGCTCGACGGCGGCCTGACGCTCCTGAAGCTCCTTCTTCGCCGAATCGTGCTTGCGGGTCTCTTCCTCCACCTGGCGGCGGAAGGCGTTCGCCATATCCGCGCTGGGGATCTGGAGCATGTACCGGCGGGACTGGCTCTCCAGCTCCTGCTGGCTTTCGTTCACGCGGCGGAGAGACTCTTCGATCTCCTGCTGATACTCCTGTTTCAGTCCCTCGGTCACGATGGCGGTCACGATGACGGGTCTTTTTACCTGCATGAATTAAACTCCAGTGAATTGAATGAAAACGGGTGTGGCCCTCAGCGCTTGTTGCCACGCGCAGGGATCGAGGTCCTGCCGCAATAGAATCGACGCAAGCGGACGTGGCCCCATGCTCAACGCTCAACGTCCTCGAATCAGGCCATGATCTCGACGAAGACGCGGCGGCCTTCCTTCACGGATGCGGCTTTCGCGACGGTGCGGAGTGCGGAGATGATCCGTCCTCCTCTCCCGATCACCTTGCCCGTATCGCCCGGAGCGACGTAAATCTCGAGGGTCACTCCCTCCGGCCCCTCGACCTCCCGCACCTCGACCTCCTCCGGGTGTTCAACGAGAGCCCTGGTTAACAGTTCGATCAAATCTTTCAAAGGGAACCTCCGTCGTTCTCAGGGAAAGGCCCGTCACCCATCTGGCGAGGGTCAACCAGTGGGGCATCTCATCGGTGGCGGGGACGCCGGGACAGGCCGCAGCGCCCCATTCTCTCCGGGAGGGAGACGCCGGAATCCACCCGCACGGCATCAGGGCGAGTCGGGGGCTGTCTCCGCGATCACTCCGCCGGGGCGGCAGCGGTCTCCTGCGTCTCTTCGGTCGCGCCGGCCTGCGTTTCTTCCGGAGCTTCTTCCGGGGCGGGAGCCGCCGGAGCCGGAGTCGCCGCTACGGGAGCCGGAGTCGCCTGCGCCGCCTGCGGGGCGGATTCGGGTTGGGCTTCCAGCGCGCCGCTGCGCTTCAGGACTCCCACCACGCTGTCGGACGGCTGCGCACCGTTCCCGACCCATTTCTGGTACTTCTCCGCATCCACCTTCACGGTCGCCGGGTTGGTGAGCGGGTCGTAATAGCCCAGCGTCTCGATGAATCGGCCATCACGCGGCGAGCGGGAATCGGCGACGATAATTCGGTAGAAGGGTCGCTTCTTCGCGCCCATGCGTTTCAATCGAATACGAACTGCCAAATGTCTGACCTCCCAGGGAGTGCTACCCTCAAGGGTAGAGTTAAAGGACAAAATTTATTTGAGACGATACTAAGTTTAACACAATGGAGCGATTAAATCTCGGCGGAAGGGAGATCGCCGTGATTCAATCGCCGGGGATGACTACTGAGAAAATTTGTATTGAATAGAGTCGGGAGAAAGAAGGATCAGCGCATGAAGGGCATGCGCATCATGCCCTTGCCTTTCTTCACCTTCTTCTGCATCTGCTTCTCCATCTCTCCGAACTTCTTGATCATCGTGCGCATCTGGTTGAACTGGTTGAGCAGCTTGTTCACTTCCTGGACGGTCGTGCCGCTGCCCGCCGCGATCCGCCGCCGGCGGCTGCCGTTCAGGAGGTCGGGGTTCCGCCGCTCCTTCAGGGTCATGCTGCGGATGATCGCCTCCTGCCGCGCCAGCTGCTTCTCGTCGATTTTGGCGTCCTTGAGCTTGTCGGCCTTGTCGCCGAGGCCGGGGATCATGGAGAGCACCTGATCGAGCGGCCCCATCTTCTTCATCTGCTCGAGTTGGCTCAGGTAGTCCTCGAAATCGAATTTGCTCTGCCGGAGCTTCTCTTCCAGCTCCTGCGCCTTCTTGAGATCGATGGTCTCCTGCGCCTTTTCGATGAGGCCGAGCACGTCCCCCATCCCGAGGATTCGCCCCGCGAGGCGGTCCGGGTGGAACGGCTCGAAGGCGTCCATCTTCTCGCCCAGGCCCGCGAACTTGATCGGGCGGTCGGTGACAGCCCGCAGCGAGAGGGCGGCCCCGCCCCGCGCATCGGAATCGAGCTGGGTGAGGATGAAGCCGGTCACGTCCAGCCGCTCGTTGAACCCCTCCGCCACCTCGACGGCGGCCTGACCGGTCATGGCGTTGAGGACCAGCAGGATCTCGACGGGGTTGGTGGATGCCTTGATCGCCTGAAGCTCGTTCATCAGCTCTTCATTGATCTGGAGCCGACCGGCGGTGTCGATGATGAGCACGTCGTTGCGGTTCTTGACCGCTTCCATGTAGCTGTTCCGCGCGATCTGCACGGGGCTGATGTCGGTGCCCTGCGAGAAGACCGGCACGCCGACCTGCGAACCGAGGACTTCGAGCTGCTTGACCGCCGCCGGGCGGTACACGTCCGCCGCGACGAGCATCGGTTTGCGGCCCCGCTTCTTGAGGTGCAGCGCGAGCTTCCCCGCCGTGGTCGTCTTCCCCGCGCCTTGCAGGCCCACGAGCATGACGACGTGCGGCGAGGCCCCTTCGAGGTTGATGGGGACGGCGGTCTCGCCGAGCAGCTTCATCATCTCGTCGAACACGATCTTGACGACCTGCTGGCCGGGGTTGAGGTTCTCCATCACCTCCGCGCCGATCGCCCGCTCCTTCAGCCGCGCGACGAAGTCCTTGACGACTTTGTAGTTGACGTCGGCCTCCAGAAGCGCGAGGCGCACCTCTCGCAGGACTTCGGTGACGTCCTGCTCGGTGACTTTCCCCTTGCCCCGGAGTCGGTTGAAGGCGGTTTGCAGCTTATCGGAGAGATTCTGAAACATACGTTACAGAGTATAAACAGGCGGGGGTGGGGTGTCAAACAGAGATATTCGAGGGGTCGAACCGGGTGGGAGGTCAGGGTTCCATACGATATCCGGCCTGGGTGAAATGATGGTCGAAAGTGTACGCGGAACGGATGCCCATCTGCTGCATGACGACGAACGAGATGCAGTCGGTCAGGGAGTACGCTTTATCGTTATGCCTCCGGAAGTAATCCCACGCGGCATGGAAGAGCATCACGTCCACATGGAGGAGATGAATGGTGGGACTTTGAAGCAGCGTTTGACCGATCTGCACCGCTTTGGCGTGGTGTCCGCGACTGTTGAGAAAAGTCACGACCTCGTCGAAGATGTAGGAGGTGGTGAGGAGCGGCGGAAGCGAACTCTTCACCCGATTCCAGTGCGTTTGAGCGCGTGAATGGTTGCGATCACTCGAAAGTTCAAGAGCGAGTAGATAGCTGGTGTCCAGAAAGGATGCGTTACGAAACGTTGAGATAACGGTCATGATGTATGGAAGCGTCGTCTACATCGATGGAAACCGGATGAGCCCCCAATTCATAAAGGGGATCACTGCTCGATTCCGGCAGCGTTGGCGAAACAGGCACGATGATCAATCGATCCTCCTGCTTCTGGATATCGACTTCTTCTGCGCCGTTCAGCATCTCTTTTGGAATAATAATTCCCTGATCCGTGACACGGGTTTTCATGAGGTTGACCTTAAATGAGGTGACTACCATGTTGCCGAGCGATTTTCCCCCTGTTCGAGGAGGCGGTTCAAGGCGGTTTGAAGCCGGTTGGAGAGATCAGGGAGCGTCCCTCAAAGTATAGACGACTGGAGATTGGGGATCAATAAAACGACAGTCCGCCGGTATTTATTCCGGCGGACTGTCCCATGCTTATGACGACGGGGAGCGGATTAGGAACCGCTGCGGAATCCGAAGACGTTGCGGATAATCTGCACGGCGTCGTACACGTCGATCCGGCCGTTCTGATCGAAGTCCCCTTCCTGAAGGTGAGCCGCGGTCGATGGCCGAAGCCCGACACTCATCTCCAGCGCGTCGCGCACATCCGTAAAGTCGATCTTGCCGTCCCTGTTCATGTCGCCCCGGTTGGCGTGCCACGGGCCGGTGATCGCCAGCGTCAGGCCGGGACTGTAGATGTTGGCGAACAGGGTGCTGCCGTCCGGAGAAAAGGTCACTCCCGCAAATTCGGAGGTGTTCATGGCATTGCGTCCCAGGCGATAGTAGACGCCGAGCGGCGTGACTCCGACGAGATGGTTGACGGCGCCGGAGGTGCTGTCTTCGGCGAGAATGAGATCGCCCCAGGGAGCCATCGTCAGGTTATCCGCATGCGCCATGAGCGCGCTGCTGTTGGATTCGACGAAAAGCTCCAGTCGGCCCGGCGCCTGGGCCTCCTCCGGTTTTCCTTCCGACGGGCTGGGGATGTAACGCCCGATCTGTCCGAGACGGGAGGGGCCTCCGCTGGTACACGCAAAATAGATGCCTTCCAGCCCGGACCACATGCCTTCCCCCCGCGCGAACTGCGCCGCGCCCGCGTTGAAGCCACGCACGCGTAGGTCGTCGCTCGGCGCTTCCACGTTCGTCATGTCGATCCACTCGACTTCCATGGAGACCCCCGGCGGGATGCGGTTGGCCGTACTCCAGTTCTGGGTCAGCGCTTTGGACCGCTCCTTGATCTTGAGCGCCTGAAGCTTCCCTCCGGCGGCTAACTGTCCGGGAACTTCGGGAATGAACCGGTAGATGAGTCCATTATCCCGATCTTCCGTCTCGTAGACGATGCCGCTTTTCACGTCCACCGCAATCGCTTCGTGGTTGAAACGCCCCATGGCTTTCAATGGAGTCGGGGCGGCGAGGCCGGGGGTCGCCGTCGCCGGGACCTCGAAGTTATACCCGTGGTCCACGCTGCGACTGGAACCGGCGCGATCCACCGTCTCTTCGCAGGTCACCCAGGAACCCCAGGGCGTCGGGCCGCCCGCGCAGTTGCGGATCGTGCCCGCCAGGGAAAGGAAGTGCGAAATCAGCTTCTGCTGCTTCGTGTCGTACACCAGCGTAGTCGTGCCGCCGGACATCGGGACGGGCCGGGTTCCACTGCCGGGGTCGTAAAATTTCTCGGTGGGAATGGTGGCGAGCAGATCCTGTCGCCCGGCCCACGGTCCACTGCCGGTATCTCCCTGCGCCAATTCATGGTTGCGGACGAGAATCGTCTGCCCTTCGGGTCCGGGAAACGCCCACATACCGTCATGTCTGCCCGGCACGCGCAGGCCATCGGCCATCGTCTCTCCGGTGCGGGAAAATGCCTGATAAGAGAATCCGGCGGGCAGGTCGATGATGCGTTTGGGGTCGCGGATGAGCGGGCCGTAGCCGCTGCCCGCCGGGGGCGGGGACTGGGCGAAGGCGGGGTCGGCGAGGAGGGCCTTCACACCAATGAATCCCAGCGTAACGGCTCCTGCATCCCGAAGGAGGCGGCGTCTCGATAATTCCATGAATACTCTACTCCTATTCGGGTCGGATCAGTGAAACAGCAGCGTTGAAGGGCTGTTCTAGTACATGACCACTAAGAATGTGAAGGGTAGAGGCGCTTCAGCTTTGTGCGAG
>JAHWJO010000565.1 GCA_019348365.1 Armatimonadota bacterium
ATATCGACACAGTTCCGCATTTCATAAGGAGTCAGGCAATTCTATGGCAACAACGCGCCGCATTCTATTGATGTTCATGCTGGCCCTGTTCGGGCTGGCCGTTTCCGGCTACCTGACGGCGGGGTATCTCGCCATGGCGGACCTGGCCTGTACGGATACGGGCTGCGACATCATCCGCAACTGGCACGATAAAAACTTCCCTGTCCGCGGCTTTCTCCCGATACTCGGAGTCGCTTACTTTCTGGCGCTGACGGTCCTGACCTACATGCTAGGGAGCGCCAACGCAAAGAACGGGAGGAATCTCGCGATGGCCGCCGTGACGTTGGGTGGCGCGGGCACGGCCGCCGTGGCCGTTTTCACCGCCATCGAAGTCTCCCTTCAGGCGTACTGCTTCTGGTGCCTGCTCGTTGCCGGGGCGACTCTGGCCTATTTCATCCTCTCGGTGATGGAATGGCGGGCGTGGGGGCAAGGGAGAGGCGGATATGAAATGGACTTCGAGCCGTTCCTCAAATGGGGATGGGTTCCGTTCGTCCTGGTGGCGCTGATGGTCTCCGCCATGGATAAATCGGATGCCCGGTTCGCTGCAACCCCGGCGGACAGTGGAAATACGGCCAACGCGCCGGTGATCAACACAGCCGCGGGCAACACCCCGGCGACGAACCCTGCGGGAGCCAATTCGCTCCCCGCCACCGATCCGGCCGAGGTGATGAAGAATCAGATCCTGGCGAATATGAGTAAAGTGGACATGGTCCCGGCGGGTGCTCACATCAAAGGGCCGGAAAAGGCTCCCATCACCCTGGTGGAGTTTGCCGATCCGGGCTGCGGCGCATGCGCCAATCAATCGCCGATTCTGGATGAATTGCTGAAGAAGTATCCCAATGACCTGCGCCTCGTCTACCGGCACTTTCCGCTCAAGAGCCATCCCAACTCCCCGCTGGCGGCGGAAGCGATGGAGGCGGCGGGCGCGCAGGGCAAGTTCTGGGAAATGCGCGACGTTATTTTCCGCAACATCGGGGCTCAAACCGAACCCGACCTTATCCGTTACGCAGGGCAGGTCGGGCTGAATGTGGATCAATTCACGAAGGATTTGAAGTCACGCAAGTACGCCAGCCGGGTGCAGCGGGATCGAAGCGCGGGCGATCAACTGGGAATCAACCGTACCCCGACCATGATCCTGAACGGCAAGAAGATCTTCTCCGGCCCGATGCCGCTGCCGATCCTGGACACGGCCGTCAAGGCGCAGTTGGAGAGCCCGCAGGGGACTCCGGCTTCCTGACACTGTTTGGATTGAAAAGAATGGCGAGGTGGGGATTAGACCGGACGGAGGCGCTCGGCAGGTGGGAGGGGTAGACCTCTCCCCCGGCCCCTCCCCGACGCGGGGAGGGGAGCCGAATCCATTTATGGTTCGATTTCTTCCGCTTTGGACCCCTCTCCCCAATTGAACCCCTATCGAATGGCACAAATGACCCCGTTCGCGGAAGCTTTGTGTCTTATATACCTGTATCTCTGATGGAATGAAAGGAAGCCGCGATGGTCAAGCATATCGTTCTGCTGCGATTCAATTCCGATACGCCTCTCTCCACTATCGAAGAGATCTTTTCGGCGCTGGCCGGCCTCAGGGAGAAGATCCCCGGCATCTTGGACTTTTCCGGCGGTCCTTACGACAGCCCCGAAGGACTCAACCAGGGATTCAACCACGGTTTCATTATGACGTTCGATACGGCGAACAGCCGCAACGTCTACTTGGACCACCCGGAGCATGAACCCGTTAAGCAGATGATACTCCCTCATCTGGAGGGCGGCATAGGCGGAGTCATCGCGTTCGATTACAACACCTGAAAGTAAACGACGCGGAATGTCATAAAGAGAGGGCGATGGAGGTGAAGAGGAATTTTGCCCATCACCCTCCGGTAATGGCGCTCATCGTATGATCGAGGCGAGGTGATCGGCGTCTCGCTGGAGGGCGCGCACCTTCCCCGGCCCCTCAAACCGCCCCAGGGATTCGTCTTCGATGCAGACCGGCCCGTCGTATCCGGCATCTTTGAGCCAGCCGATTACCTTCCGAAAGTCGATGTCCCCGTCCGGAAGGGGCGCGGCATACTCGCCGTACTTCCAGCCGGTCTCGCGCCGCCGCTCGCGATCCTCTTCCGGGTAGTTCACGCTCTTGCAGTGGGTGTTGACGACGTACGGCGCGAACCGTTGGTAAATCTCGTAGAGCTGTGAAAGCGGCAGTCCCCACCAGTAGAAGTTTGCGGTGTCCAGCGTCAGGCCGACCCGCTTATCCCCGACCCCCTGCACCACGCCTTCCAGGAACTGCGGATCGTTGCCGCACACGCCATGATTCTCCACTCCAAGCGGGATCGGGGTGTCTTTCGTCGCTTCCACGACCTGCCGAAGCGCGTTCACCGTCTTGTTCACCCGCTCCTGCAGCGGAATCTCCCGTTCCCCGGCCATGATCGCGTCGATTCGTACTGCGGAGCACCCCAGGCTGTGCGCGGTCCGAACGGCGCGCGCGACCCATTCCAGCTCTTTATCAAGGTCATCGGCGTTGAAGTTATTGGAGAGCATGAGCGCGGAGATGCGATAGCCGTGCTCGTCCAGCCGCCGGTCGTACTCCTCCACGGCATCGGGGCCGTCCAGCGTCACCATACCGGAGTCGGGGGTCACGCCCATGACGGTCAGATCCCGCCCGAATCCCACCTCGGCGGCCTTGATCCCGACCGCGTCCAGCCCAGCTTTCAGGCAGTTGAAACCCGCGCCTTTGAGCGTGTAATCGTTGATGGAAATATACATCTGAGTACTCTCCGTAAGTAGGATTAGCGCCCTCACCCCGTCGCTCACCTTCGTTCGCGACGGCCCCTCTCCCAATGCTGGGAGAGGGGATCTGAACGTACCGCTTTACGGGTCAGGCAGTACGCTTTCTGGAAGAGAAGTGAGCAGGGGGTTATGAATTCCTCGGAATCTAATCGCTCTCATCCGGTACGGTTCCGGCACAATACCCGTCTAGAGCGTATCCGACAAATCGGAACCTGATCAGTGTCTTTCTTTCACAGAAGT
>JAHWJO010000566.1 GCA_019348365.1 Armatimonadota bacterium
GATGACGTAATCGGCGTCGCGGATCGCCTCGCGGCGGTCGGTGGTGGCGTAAACGGTGGCGTCCACGCCGTTCTCCGTCACCATCCGGTTCGCGAAGGCTTCCATCCGCCGGAGCTTCGTCTCGGTCGGGCTCATCAGGGCGTAGGTGGCGCCCGCGAGCGCGGGGGTGGAGAGCATATCGTTCAGCAGCGTTTTGGTGAAGACGATGCTGCCCGCGCCGATCATTGCGACTTTCATGGGAGGTCTCCTTTCATGGGGATGCCTGATCCTTCTGGAACGTCTGTGACACCCCTATTCGACACGCACTCCGTTCTTCCCGCCGCTTCATAAATCCGTGACAGCCCCAAACCAAAAAGGCCGGGAGATCGCTCTCCAACGGCCTTTTTGGTTTATTCAATTTTTCAGGTTCGCAACGGAGCGTCAGGCTCGCTCGCGGAACGGCATGCCCAGCGCCCGCAGCAGGCTGCGCGCTTCCTCGTCGTTTTTGGCCGTGGTGTTGATGATCACGTCCATCCCCCGCACCCGGTCGATCCGGTCGTAGTCGATCTCCGGGAAGACGAGCTGCTCCTTCAGGCCCAGGGAATAGTTCCCCCGGCCGTCGAACGAGTTGGGATTGAGGCCCTGGAAGTCGCGGACGCGCGGGAGCGCCACGTTGACCAGCCGATCCAGGAACTCGTACATGCGCTCCCCGCGCAGGGTGACCTTGCAGCCGATCCGCATCCCCTCGCGGATCTTGAAGGCCGCAATCGACTTCTTGGCCGTGGTGACCACCGGGCGCTGGCCCGTGATGGTCGTCATGTCCCGAACGGCTCCGTCCAGCGCTTTCGGGTCCTGGAGCGCGGCGCCGACCCCCATGTTGAGGACGATCTTCTCCAGCCGGGGGGCCTGCATCACGTTGTCGAACCCGAATTCCTTCACGAGCCCGGGGAGGATTTCACTCCGATAGCGTTCTTTCAACCGTGCCATTATTATCCTCCTTGTCCGCCCCCGATCATCTCACCGCAATGCTTGCAGGCGCGGACCGCCTTGCCGTCCGGCCCGATCTTGTGGGCATGACGGGTCGGCCTGCTGCAATTGGGGCAGATGAGCTGTACGTTCGATACGTGGAGAGGCGCGGGCTTCTCGATGATGCCGCCGGGAATGTTGCCCGCCCCCGGAAGGCTGCGGCCCTTGGTGTGCCGCTTGACCATGTTCAATCCATCCACCAACACCCGGTTCTCGTCCGGGCGCGCCTCAAGGATCGTGCCGGTCTTCCCGGCATCCTTGCCGGCCAGGATCTTCACCTGATCGCCTTTTTTGACGTGGAGGTGATTCTGCTGGCCTTTCTGGTGCTGGATGCGCTGCTTCGTTTGTATACGCATAAGATTAACCTTCGAGCGGTCAGCGATCAGCCATCAGTTTTCAGCTTGACCCGATTTCCGACCGGATGAAGCCGACTCCTGATAGCGGACCCCTGAAAGCTAATTAAAGAACTTCCGGCGCGAGAGAGACGATCTTCATGAACTGGCGGTCGCGCAGCTCGCGGGCCACGGGGCCGAAGATCCGGGTGCCGCGCGGCTCTTTCGCTGGGTTGATCACCACCGCCGCGTTGTCGTCGAACCGCACCTGCGACCCGTCGTTGCGGCGGATCGGCTTGCTCGTCCGGACCACCACCGCGCGAACCACCTCCCCCTTCTTCACCTGGCCTCCGGGGGTGGCGGATTTCACCGATGCGACGATCACGTCGCCCACGCGGGCGAACGACGCATTCGAGCCTTTGAGGACCCGGATGCACAGTAATTCCCGCGCGCCGGAGTTATCGGCCACGCGCAATCGGGTATAAGGGATAATCATCTTACTTCGCCCTCTCCAGAATCTGGAGGACCCGCCAGTTCTTATCCTTGCTCAGGGGGCGCGTCTCCATGATCTCCACGGTATCACCGATCCGGCATTCGTTATTTTCGTCGTGAGCTTTGAACTTCTTGGTGCGGCGGAGGGTCCGTCCGTAGAGCGGGTGCCGAACCAGGCTCGTCACCGCCACGACGACGGTTTTCTCCATCCGGTCGCTGGTGACGCGACCGACTCGCGTTTTCCGCAGCCCACGCTTCCGGCCGCCTTGCGGCTCCGAGCTGTTCTCTATCGTTTCGGGCATCATATAACTCCCGGTGCAGGGTGTAGGGTGTTGGGTGTTGGGTACCTCCTCATTTCCAAGCCGGTTTATACAGCCGGAGGGAGGTTTTCCCCTACACCCTACACCCTACACCCTGCACCCATTAAGCGTTTCGTTTGCGCTCGCTCAGAAGGAACTCCAGGCGGGCGATGTCTTTGCGGGTCGTGCGGATCGCGCTGACGTTCTGCAGCTGGTTGAGCGCTTTCTGGTAGCGCAGGTTGAACAATTCCGCGCGGCTGTCGTAGAGCTGCTGCTCCAGATCCTCGGTCGGCTTGTCCAACAGGTCTTTGTACTCGCGTTTTTTCATCAGGAATCCCCTTCGTGCGCGTTCCCGGCGGGGGTTCCCCCGGTATGATCGCCGCCCGGATGCGCCTCGCCCGTAGCATCTTCGCCGAGGGCCTCTTCCTGCCCCTCCGCGTCGAGCTCCTGCGGCTCATCGATATCCGTCGCCAGCATCGGCGTACCGTACTCTTCGGCGAATGCCGCCGCATCCTCTTCGGAGAACACGAGCGGCGGCGCGCCCGGCGCCATCGTTGCTCCTTCTTCCCGAACGATGAAGCGGGTCTTGATCGGCAGCTTGTGGGCCGCCAGACGCATCGCTTCGCGGGCCAGCTCCGGCTGCACCCCGGCCATCTCGAACAGGACCCGGCCCGGCTTCACCACCGCGACCCAGCCTTCCGGCGCGCCTTTCCCCTTGCCCATGCGGGTTTCCGCGGGCTTCTTGGTGATCGGCTTGTCCGGGAAAACGCGGATCCAGATCTTCCCGCCGCGCCGGATCTTGCGGGTCATGGCAATTCGCGCCGATTCAATTTGATTGGACGTCATCCAGCACGGTTCCATCGCTTGCAGGCCGTACTGGCCAAAGTGGACCTCCGTGGCGCCGCCGGGGTTCTGCGCTCCGGTCATG
>JAHWJO010000567.1 GCA_019348365.1 Armatimonadota bacterium
CGCCGCCCTTGACCATGAAGTCGGGGATCACCCGGTGGAAGATCAGCCCGTCGTAATGCTTCGCGTTCACGTACTGGAGGAAATTCTTGACCGTGATCGGCGCTTTGTCAGAGTAAAGCTCGATTCTTACCGGCCCCTTCGTCGTCTCCATCACGACCACGCTGTTTTTAGCCGCCGCGCCGGTCTTTGCCGCATCCGGTGAAGCCGCCAGGGATACGGAACTCACCAGCATCAGGCCGAGAGACAAAATGCTCCTGCGATTTATAGTCATGATTCTTCCTTTATAATTCCTTCCGACCGAAAATGATCATGGCAATAATGAGGCAGATCCCCGAATACCCCAGTACCATGATGATGGCCTGGAGCTGGTCGGGCGATTCCAGGATCGGCGCGTCGAAATTGAGCTTGTTCACGCGGGGCGTGATCACCGACACGATGGGATAGAGAATCCGCGCGATGATCCGGAGGATCGGGTTCAGTCCCTCCGCTTCCGCGACCTGCCGGAACCCTCCCGGCGCCTGCCCGAGGAAGTAGATCCCCAGCGCCAGGAACGCCCCGCCCGTGGCCGGCATGAACGTCGTGAACAGCACGATGAGCGAGCACAGGGCCGTGAGGCGGACCGTCAGGATCCCGAAGCTCCGGATCAGGTCCAGCGCCACCGTGCGGTCGTGCGAGAGGATGAACAGCGCCCCTACCACCGCCATCACGAGCAGGTTGACCGCGAGCAGCAGGAAGCAGCCGATGAACTTTCCCAGGATGAATTGATACCGTTCCAGCGGCTTGGAGAGCATCGTGTAGATCGTCCGGCGCTCGATCTCCAGCGGGATCGCGTTCATCGTGATGAACAGCGTCAGCAGCGCCCCGAAGAACGAGACGGTGCGGATCGTGCCGAGGATCTGGAACGTGAGGAGCGGATCAATGTCCTCGCCTTCCCGGTGTCTCAACCCCTGCTGCGTGATCGCCCCGACTCCGCAGATGAAGAGCAGCGAGAGGATCAGGGTGATCGCCATGGAGCGGCGGCGGACCGCTTCCTTCATCGTCCCCCGCGCGATGGCCCAGATGTTCCTCATGGCCCCTCCTCGTTGGCCGAACCGGGGCCGGATTCCAGCCGGGTCTCGCCCTCCCCTTCGACGGTGAGGAAGAGGTCTTCCAGCCGCTCCCGCTGCGGCGCGACTTTGAGCAGCGTGGCGTTGTGCGCGAAGACCTGCTCCACCACCGGGCGGATGTCGCCAGGATCTTTCAGCAGCACGGTCATCCGCCCGTTCGCGTGCAGCGTTTCCAGCCCTCGATCCCGCAATTTCTCCGCCAGGGGCTCCGGCGCATGGTCCGCCACGACTTCGTAGCCGAAGACCGAGAGGAGCTCGTTGAGCGTGCCCTGCCGCGCCAGCTCCCCCCGCCGGAGGATCGCCACCCGGTCGCAGATATTCTCGATTTCGGAGAGGAGGTGAGAGTTGAGAAAGACGGTCTTTCCCTGCTCCCGAAGGTCCTGGATCAGGTCCCGCATTTCGGCGCGGCCCACGGGATCGAGGCCGGAGGTCGGCTCGTCGAGGAGGAGGAGGTCGGGGTCGTTGAGGAGCGCCTGCGCCACCCCGACCCGCTGCACCATCCCTTTAGAGAAATTCCGGAGGGGAGTCTTCCGCCACTGCGTCATCCGCACCCGCTCCAGCGTCTCACCGATCCGCCGCTCCCGGAGGTCTTTGGGCATGCCGAAGATGTCGGCGTAGAGGTTCAGCAGCTCCTCCGGCGTGGCGTAATCGTAGAAATAAGGGTTTTCGGGCAGGTAGCCGATTCGAGCGCGAGAGGCCGTGTGGGGGATCTTGTGGCCCAGCAGGTACGCTTCCCCGGAGGTGGGGAAGGAGAGGCGCAGGAGGAGCTTGATGGTCGTCGTCTTCCCCGCGCCGTTTGCGCCCAGGAACCCGAAAATCTCCCCCGGCTCCACCCGGAGGTTCAGCGAATCGAGGGCCTTGACCGGCCTGGAGAATCGCCCGGAGCGGTAGACTTTCGTCAGGTTGCGCGTTTCGATGGCAGGCGGCATAGGGGAGTCGGTGGGCAGCGTAGAGGTGTGGGGATCTCCTGATAGAATGACCGGATGACAAGATGACCGGATGACCGGATGAAGGGGTGATGGAGCAGATCAAAAGATGAGATGAACCATGACCTGCAATCCGTAACGCCCCAAATCTCCTGTAAGGATAATGGCCTTTGATGAAGCATGTCACAGGCAAGCGGGGAAGTTCAAGCCGGACAGCGCTTCACCCGCTCACCTTGTCACCCCCTCATCCTGTCATCTTGTCATCTTGTCAGGGGATCGGGCAGGTCTCGTTGCCGCCCCAGGCCCGGTCCAGCGCCTCCGCCGTGTGGAGCACCCGGATCGGGCTGCCCTTCGCCTTCAGGCCGTTCGCGATCCACATGAAGCAGCCGGGATTGCCCGTCACGACCCACTCGGCCCCGGTCGTCTCGATGTTCGCGACCTTGCGGTCCAGCAGCTGCTCGGCGAGCTCCGGCTGGGTAAAGTTGTAGATCCCCGCGCTGCCGCAGCACCAGTCCGACTCGGGGAGGGGGATGAGGTCGATGCCGGGGATCTTCTCCAGGAGGGCGCGGGGCTGGGCGCGTACCCCCTGCCCGTGCGCGAGGTGGCAGGCATCGTGGTAGGTGGCGCGGTAGGAGCCGGCTTCAAACGGGGCGAGCTCCGGGAGGTCGGCCAGCACCTCACTGATGTCCTTCACCTTCGCGCCGAACGCTTTCGCGGCGTCGGCGTATTCAGGGTCGTCAGCGAGGAGGTGGCCGTACTCCTTCATCACGCTGCCGCACCCGGCGGAGTTGACCACGATCACGTCCACCGGCGCGTGGCGGAACACGTTGATGTTGTGCCGGGCCATCTCCCGCGCGGTGGACGCTTCGGCGTTGTGGGCGTGAAGCGCGCCGCAGCAGCCCTGCGCCCCCGGCGTGTGCACCTCCACCCCGTTGCGGAGGAGGCAGCGGACCGTCGCGTCGTTCGTCCCGGCGAAGTGGACGCTCATGACGCAGCCGGTGAGGAACCCGGCCCGGA
>JAHWJO010000122.1 GCA_019348365.1 Armatimonadota bacterium
AGCAGTTGCCAGTGAATAGTTGCCAGTGGCCAGTGAGGGGCTTCGTTAAAACGGAAGCGTTTCGGTTGCGCCGAGATGTTCATTGACCACTGACCACCGGCAACTGACCACTGAAGTGAAAGGAGAGCGCCATGAATAACTGGGTGACACGAGGACTGCTGCTCTCCAGCGTCCTCTCGATATCCGTCGTCGCGATGGCATCCGCGCGCGCGGCGGCGCAGATCGCGTCCCCCTCGGCGCTTTCCGGCGCCAACAGCGCAAAAGGGGAATCCGCGCTCGGCAACCTGGTGGCGGACGCCCTGCGGCTCGTCGCCAGAGCCGACCTCGCCTTCATCCCGGCGAGCATGCTGGAGGAGAAGGAGCTGGCCCAGGCCGCGAACACGCCGGAAGCCGTGCGGAAAGTCCTGTCCGCGCCTCCCGCCGAACCCGTGGTCGTGGTCCGGGTCCAGGGGAAACAGCTTCAGAGCGCCCTCAACCGCTCGCTTTCCCTCTTCCCCCGGCGCAACCAGGGCTTCCTTCAGGTGTCCGGCCTTGCCGTCGTTTTTGATCCCTCCCGCCCCGAAGAGGACCGCGTGGTGGAGGTCCGGGTCGGAACCGCGCCCCTCGATCCGAACCGGTTCTACACCGTCGCCATGCCGGAATCGCTGGCGCGGGGCGGCCTGGGATATTTCAACCTCTGGGAGCCGAAAGAGGCGAAAGCCGTCACGAACCCCAGGGGAGAGAAAATCACCCTCACCGAGGCGGTCCTGGCCCGGCTGAAAGAGGGCAAAGTGACCGCCAACACCAACGGGCGGATCAAGCCGAAGACCGCCTCCTGATGCCGGACAAAGGTCCCAAACCGCTCCGCATCGGGGTGGTGGGGGCGGGCGCGAATACTCGGCTCCGCCACCTTCCCGGCCTTCAGTCCCTCGATGACGTGCAGGTCGTCAGCGTCTGCAACCGGAGCCGCGAGTCGTCCCGGCGCGTGGCACAGGAATTCGGCATCCCGAAGATCTACGACCACTGGACCGAGCTCGTCGTCGCCCCGGATACGAACGCCGTCGTCATCGGCACGTGGCCCAACATGCACGCCCCCCTGACGCTGGCGGCGCTCGCGGCGGACAAGCACGTCCTCTGCGAAGCGCGCATGGCGATGAACGCCGGGGAAGCCCGCGCTATGCGAGACGCCGCACGCTCCCGTCCCCATCTCACCGCGCAAGTCGTCCCCGCCCCGATGACCCTCCACGCCGACCCCATGGTGCAGCGCCTTCTCGCCGAAGGGTACCTGGGGGAGGTCCTGGCGGTGGAGGTGCGAGACGGGGGAACCTTTCTCGATACCGAAGCGCCTTTACACTGGAGGCAGGACGCCGACCTCAGCGGCTTCAACGTCATGACCCTGGGCATCTGGTACGAGACCCTCATGCGCTGGGTCGGCGAGGCGGAGAGCGTCACCGCTTCGGGCAGGACGTTCGTGAAGATGCGGAAGGATGCGGCGGGAGTCATGCGGGCTGTCCGGGTCCCGGAACATATCGACGTGGTCGCCGGGATGGCGTGCGGCGCGCAGGCTCACCTTCAGATTTCGCGCGTGACGGGATTTGGCGGACCGCCGGAAGCGCTCCTCTTCGGTTCGGAAGGGACGCTCCGGTTTTCGGAGGGGAAACTCTTCGGGGCCCGTCGGGGGGACGCGGAGCTGCGCGAAATCCCGATTCCATCGGAGGAGACGGGCTGGCGCGTGGAAGAGGAGTTCGTGAACGCGATCCGGGGCCATGAACCCGTCCGCCGCACGACCTTCGAGGACGGCGTGAAGTACATGGAGTTCACCGAGGCCGTGGCGCGCAGCATGGCATCGGGTCAGGCAGTGCCGCTGCCTCTATTTTAGAAGAGAGCTCCGGGGTGAGAATGCTTGCACTTTGGAGGCTTCAGGGCGAGGAGTTGGAATGAAGCGGAGATCGGTTCGGCCCCGGCGGACACTGCTCACCGGGATTCTCATCGGCGTGGCGGCGCTCGCGGGCGTGGGAGGGGCGGTCGTCCTCCGGGGCGCGACCCCGGCCCCCGCCGAATTCGACGGAAACCGGGCGTTCGATCTCCTGAAGCGGCAGTGCGATTTCGGCCCCCGGCCCGTCGGCACCCTCGCCCATGAGAAGACGCGCGCGTATCTCATCCAGGCCATGCAGCAGGTGTCGGACAAAACGGAGGTGCAGGACTTCGATTGGTCCAACAAGGGCAAGACCTACCGCCTGACAAACGTCATCGGCGTGCTGAACCCCGAAGCGAAGCAGAAGGTGATGATCGCCGCGCACTGGGACACCCGGCCCACGGCGGAGATGGACCCCGTCGCCGCCAACCGCAGCAAGCCGATCCTCGGCGCGAACGACGGGGCATCCGGCGTGGCGGTGGTCCTGGAGCTCGCCCGCGTGCTCAAGGCGAAGCGCCCGGACGTCGGCGTAATCTATATGCTTTTCGACGGTGAGGACGTAGGGCCCAGTCTGGACAATATGTTCCTCGGCGCGAAGTACTTTGCGAAGAACATGGGCGCGTACCGGCCCGATAAAATGATCCTGGTGGATATGGTCGGGGATGCGAACCTGTCCGTCTACAAGGAGATGAATTCCCTCAATAGCGACCGCGCACTGGTGGACAGGGTCTGGAGCACGGCGGCACGGCTGGGCTACGGTTCCCAGTTCCCTAACGAAGTGGGGTACACCATTCTCGACGATCATATCCCCATGCAGCAGGCGGGAGTCCCCTCCATCGACCTGATCGACTTCCACTACCCGGACAAGAGCAACCGCTACTGGCACACGCAGGAGGATACGGTCGACAAGTGCAGCCCCGACGCCCTCAAGGCGGTGGGCCGGACGGTGCATGCGGTGGTGATGGAGTGGCCGAGGTAATCTCCCATGGAAAGAGTCGCAAACCTGTATCCATCGAAATCCGAAGCCGAAGATGCGGATCTGGAATTTTACCGACGGCTGACTCCTGCCGAACGGGTGGCGATGATGTGGCCGCTTGCCCTGGATGCATGGGCTTTCATGGGAGACTCCGGTGCTGAATCCCGACTTCAGAGAGATGTTGTCCGCGTTTATCGGCGCAGGCGTTGAATTTCTGAACGTGCAGGATAGGAAAGGCAGCCCCCGTCCTGTACACTCGCTCCAATCACAACCGTGATCCCTCTCCCCGCCATGCGACTTGAAGATTTACCTCAATTTACCATCACCCGCGTTCAATCCCAAGGGGAGCGCACACAGATTCACGGAGGCTTTACCCACACCTCTGGGGTTCGCAAGGGACTCTGTTTCCTCTATACGTCGAACAGGTCTTTCGCCGGTATTTTAACATGGTTTAATCGCAAGACGAATCAAGGGGTGATTGCAGATATAACATGGTCTGAGCCTGCGGGACTTCATACGGGCGATACATTCTCCTGGGTGGACGGATACTGGGACCCAGGATTGGTCCGGAACATTCTGGAGGGCAAATGGGAACCCGTCCGGTTCGAGGCGGAAGACGCGGTCGCCTTTTATGAGGAGGGTCATTACGGTTGGACCAAAGTCGATACCCCTCTGTCAGAAAACTGCAAGCCGGTGAGGATCATCCCGAAAGGCTGGGATCATGAGCATTGCGAGATATGCCGCGCCAGCATCGATGAGGGAGACCCCGGCTATCGAACCAAGGATGAGATGTGGCTTTGCAAGGAGTGCTATGAAAAGTATGGCGCCCCGCGAGATCTCTTGTTCATGAGGGACTGAAAGATCAGTTGTAGTCTTCGCCCCGGTGGCTGCGCTCGATGACCTTCAGGTGCTCCAGTGCTCGCCCCGTCCCCAGCGCCACGCACGAGAGCGGGTCGTCCGCCACATGCACCCGGATGCCCGTCTGAAGCTCCAGCAGCCGGTCCAGGCCCCGCAGCAGCGCGCCCCCGCCCGTGAGATAAATTCCCGTCTCGATGGTGTCCGCCGCCAGCTCCGGCGGGGTCTCCAGAAGCACCTGCTTCACCTTCTCCACGATGGAGTTCACCGCTTCGCTGATCGCCTCGCGGATCTCCTCCGAGCTGATCGTGATCGTCTTCGGCAGCCCGGCGAGGAGGTCCCGGCCCTTCACCGCCATCGTCAGCTCCTGCTCCTGCGGGAACGCCGACCCCACGCGGATCTTGATCTCCTCCGCCGTCCGGTCGCCCACCTGAAGGTTGTACTCGTTCTTGATGTAGCGGGTGACCATCTCGTCCATCTTGTTCCCGCCCACGCGGATCGATTTGCAGGTGACGATCCCGCCCAGCGAGATCACCGCCACATCGCTCGTCCCCCCGCCGATGTCCACCACCATGTTTCCTGTGGGGTCCTGAATGGGGAGTCCCGCGCCCATCGCCGCCGCGAGCGGTTCTTCGATGTAGGTGGCGTACCCGGCTCCGGCCTGATGCGCCGCCTGGAGCACCGCCCGCCGCTCGACGCTCGTCGTATCGGAGGGGACGGAGATCAGCACCTTCGGCTTGAAGAGAGAGGTGAAGCGCCGCCCGCACGCCCGCCGGATCAGCTCCTCCAGCAGCTTTTGCGTGTGGGTGTAATCGGCGATGACGCCGTCCACCAGTGGGCGGATCGCGATGATGTCTCCCGGCGTGCGGCCCAGCATCTGGCGGGCTTCCTCGCCGAGGGCATAGATCTCATCGTTGTATTTGGAGACGGCGAGGATGGAGGGCTCCCGGAGGACGACTCCCTTGCCTTTCAGGTACACGAGGATACTGGTGGTGCCCAGGTCAATGCCGATCTCGGGAGTAAAGGACAACATAAGGGTTCACAAACCGGGGAGGAACGGGCCGAATGCAAAAGAGAAGGGACTCAGCTTAATCAAGCTGAGCCCCGAAGAAGTGCGGGCAATGATAATTTCGAGATGAATAAGAAGAGTCCTTCGCGCCCGCGAAACTCTCAAAGCTCACCCCGACTCTGACGAGGCCGGGAGAGCCGGGTCAAGGTATGACATCCGTCCATTCCGGTCACGGTCGGTGTTGAAAGGATCGTTGCGGAACGGAATCAGCGGGTCAGGCAAAGGACAAGGCGGGTCGCGCCAGGATCGCCGCCGTATCGAACCGCTCGATGTTCGCGCCCATGTTCAATAACTTTTGCACGAACGCCTCGTATCCGCGATCTATGTATTGAAGCTGGGTGATCTCGGTCTCCCCCTGAGCAATCAGGCCCGCCAGGACGAGCGCCGCGCCGCCTCGAAGATCGGGAGCGCTCACCTGTGCGCCGGTGAGTCGGTCCACCCCGTCGATGACGGCCGTCTGCCCGGAAACGCGGGTATTCGCGCCCATCCGCTGCAGCTCGCTGCAATAGCGGAACCGGCGGTCGTACACCGTCTCGGTAATGACGGACGTGCCCTCTGCCACCGCGAGCATCGCGGCGAAGACCGGATGGGTATCCGTGGGAAAGCCGGGGTGCGGAGCGGCGGTCAGGTTCACCGCGCGGGCTCGACCTTCCATAGAGACGCGAAGGGCGGAAAGAGGGGGAGTCGTTCGGGCGTTATCCACCAGTCGGAGCGTGGGGCCTTCCACCTCCACGCGGGCACCGGATTCCCGGAGCTTGAGGATCACGGGGAGCAGATGATCGGCCACCACGTTCTTGACCAGCACATTCCCCCCGGTCATCGCCCCGGCGATGGCGTAGGTCGCCGCCTCGATCCGGTCCGGAATGACGGCGTGGCGGACCGGTTTCAGGCGCTTGACGCCTTCCACTTCGATCCGATGCGTGCCCGCGCCCTTGATCTTCGCGCCCATGCTGGAGAGGAAACGGGCGAGGTCGGAGATCTCCGGCTCCTGGGCCGCGTTCTCGATGATGGTCTTGCCTTCCGCGAGGACCGCCGTGGAGAGGAGATGGTTCGTCGCGCCGACGGAGGGGAAATCGAGGAAGATGTGCGCGCCCTTGAGCTTCTCGGTTTTGGCGATGACGAAACCGTGCTCGACGTAGACCTCCGCCCCCATGGCCTGGAGGCCCTTGATGTGGAAGTCCACCGAGCGGGTCCCGATGGCGCAGCCGCCGGGAAGGGCGACCTGCGCCTCGCCCAGCCGGGCGAGCAGGGGGCCGAGGATCGTGAAGGAGGCCCGCATTTTCTGGACCAGCTCCACCAGCTCCGCCGAGTGAGATTTGAGATCAAGATTGGAAGTGTCCACTTCCACTTCCAGGCGGTGCTCCCCGCTCCAGCGGGTGGCGCACCCCATCTTGCTCATCATTTCGATCATGACGTGAATGTCCCCGATATTGGGAACATTTTCCAACGTGGTGACGCCTTCGGCGCACAGGGACGCTGCCATGAGTGCAAGGGCAGAATTTTTACTACCGCTGACCCGGACCTCTCCATCCAGTCTCTGTCCACCCGTTACAAGAATCTTTTCCAAGTCCTGATCCCCCCGGGATGAAGTCTCGTCAGCGTTAATCTCCAAGATCAGCGGTCTCCCTCGTCCATGGAAAAATGGTGTAACCCGGCGCCTGGAACGGTGTCTCTCCGTCATAAGGGCGGTGCGTCCGGATTGAAGGCCTGCCTGGGATAAATCAAACGCTTCCGGCACTACTATTCTTGGCAGGCAAAGGGTCCGTCTGTATCCGGTTCCTCTGGATTTCTGCGGAAACTTCGCCGCTCAATCCGAAGGCTGCAATACCCCTGGCCTACCCCTGCTTGCGCGCCACCCCATGCTGCTGACTGACAACCACTCGGTCGCTTCACCCGGCATGTCCGACACATTCTAGCGGCATGCCTGACGGGTGTCAAGGAGCATCTTCGGACGGCGCTGTCGGCGTTTTCGAGGGCGGCCCCTGTAGTTGAGCCCCGATGAATGCGCCTGTTTTAACCTGTTTCAAACGGTTGCTGCCTCAGGACGGCACTCTGTTATTACCCTCGGCTTTGCCGCTTTAATCCTGCAACCGGCCACCGGAGCGGCTGATGGGCGCGAGAAACGGACCGTCTGTCCCCTTCCCTGCTCCATCCGACCCCCTCCATGCACCGAATCCGCCCCTTGGCCTCGCCGAGAAACGGGCTTCGCCAAGCGGTTTCACATGTTAGGCCTATCGGAATAACGTGCGTGTGCAGCGGTTGTCACACGGAATTACAGAAAGAATCGCCTCCGTCGCGGTATTATGGGCGCATGATAAAGAACCATGCTCCCATGCTACTTCGAATTCAGCTCTTTGCCCGTCTCCAGCAGCACCGGCTCCTCCTCGGCCGGCTGGATGCATTCCGGGCCGTCGTAGCGGGGGGAGTTGACCCGCGTGGAAACGGTGTACGCCTCCAGCTCCTCCCCCTCGTAGGGGCGAAGCAGGCTTTTGAGCGCGTCCGGATCGGCATCCGGGTCCATCCAGAACGACCGGGCGGATTCAGGAAGGATCACGGGCATCCGGTCATGGATCGGGCGCATGAGGTCGTTGGCTTCGGTGGTGAGGATCGTGCAGCTATAGATGCGCAGGTCTCCGTCCCCGTCCCATCGCTCCCACAGGCCCGCAAACGCGAACGGCGCGTTATCTTCCCTGTGGATGTACTTGGGAATCTTCCGCTGAGGCTCCTGCCGCCATTCGTAAAAGCCGTCCGTTGGGACCAGGCAGCGCCGGTGCCGGAAGGCGTTCCGGAACGCCGGCTTCTCCGCCACTGTTTCCGAGCGCGCGTTGATGAGGCGGGACCCCATGGACGGCTCCCGCGCGAAGAAGGGGATCAGGCCCCACTTGAACGCCTTCAGCTCCCATCCCCCGCCCTCTTCGACGATCACGGCCACCGGCTGAGTCGGCGCGATGTTGTACCGGGGCTGGTAATCCGCCGGAATCGACTCCAGGTTGAATTCCTTCTGGATCGCCTGCGGAGTGCTCTTCAACGTAAACCGGCCACACATTTTGCGCTCCCTTCGGGAATTGGGGAGTCAGGGAGTGGGGAAATTGGGGAGTTGAAAATACCCGAGATGTCGGGTGAGGATTAACCTGCTCCATAGCCGGAAGTGACCAAAACGATAAGACTCAACTCCCTGACTCCTCAATTTCCAAACTCCCCAATTTCCTACTTGATCCAGGGAGCGAAAGCGCCGCCGGGAATCCACCACGCCCAGGCCGCCAGCAGCACCATCATCGCGAGAACGACGAGAATGCCGATCCAGTACCATTTGTTTTGTCCGGCGCGAGGGTCAGAATCCGGCTGCACCATTCACTCCATCCTGTATTCCACCTTTCTCCATTGCATTCACTTATTAGCGTACTTTCCATACATTCCCCTCCACGAAAACCGAATCGCCCGGCTTTTCTATCCTATTTGGTGGGTGCGGCGGGGAGGAATCGAGAAGGGAAAATGCCGTCCAACGGGAACCCTTTATCGGCCCTGGCGAGGAGTCTTCCATGAGGCTTTCCAACCCGAAGGCGTAAGAATAAGGTAGGGGTTCAGAGAGGGAAGTAGGTAAAGGAGAGAAAGGAACCGATCCGTGATCGGATTCGGCTCCCCTCCCCCGCGTCGGGAGAGGCGGGTGAATGCGCGAAGCGCAGAGGGCCGGGCCCTGGGGGGAGAGGTCCCCCCTCCCTCCTACGAAGAACCTTCTCCCCCTCAGTTCCACTCCCCGCAGAATAAATGAGAGACGGACCCGGATATCTTGATCCGTACCCCTGATAAGAGAGGAACCTTAACATGCCTGAGCACCAGAAGATACGCGTGGGAATGGTCGGCGGCGGCGGCCCCGCCAACTTCTTCGGCGGGCCGCACCGCACCGCGATCCTGATGGACAACACCGCCGAGCTGACGGCGGGCGCGCTCCGCTCCACCCCGCAGGGCTCCCTCGAGTCCGCGAAGGAGCTGCACTTCCGGCGCGGCTACCCGGATTTCCAGACGATGATGGACGAGGAGAAGAAGCTCCCGGAGAACGAGCGGATCCAGTACGTCACCGTCGTCACCCCGAACGACTCCCATTACCCGGTCGCGAAGGCGGCGCTGGAGGCGGGGTTCGCCGTCCTGTGCGAGAAGCCGCTCACGATCACCCTGGAAGAATCGCAGGACCTCTCCCGGATCCAGAAGGAGACGAAGCGGCCCTTCATCGTGGCGTACACCTACACGGGCCTGCCGATGGTGATGCTGGCGCGGGAGTTCGTCCGCAACGGCGACATCGGGAAGGTCCGCAAAGCGGAAGCGTGGTACCCGCAGGGCTGGCTCGCCAGCAAGCTCGAAGACCAGGGCGCGAAACAGGCGGAGTGGCGCGTGGACCCGAAGAAGTCCGGCGCGTCGGGCTGCGGCGGCGATATCGGCACGCACGCCTACGAGTTCGTCCGGTTCGTCGCGGGGCTGTCCGCCGTTCAGGTGTCGGCGCGGCTGCACACCTTCGTTCCGGGCCGTCGGCTGGATGACGATTTCAGCGTCTTCGCCCGGTTGGAGAACGACGCCATTGCGACGATTAAAGCCTCTCAGGTCACCATCGGGGCGCAGAACGACAACGGCTTCCGCATCATCGGCGACCAGGGCCGGGTGGAGTGGAGCATGCTCGATCACATGTCCCTGCGGCTGTACCAGCCCGGCGAGCCGGTGCGGGTGTACCGGCTCGGGGCCGAGTACGACTACTTCCCCGAAAGCATCAAGCCGTACCTCCGGCTGCCGAGCGGCCATCCCGAAGGGTTCCACGAGGCGCTGGCAAACCTCCACAAGACGATCCAGCTCCAGATCCGCAAGGGCAACGGCGAGGACGTGCCCGAAGCCTACCCCCATCCGGACGTGGTGGACGGCGTTGCCGGGATGGCCTTCATCGAAGCGGCGGTGAAGAGCAGCGACAACAACGGCGACTGGACCGACGTAACGAAAGCGAAGTAATTCCGCTGTTGAACGGTCCGAAACAACGGGGTGAGGGTGATTGTCCTCACCCCTTATCCTTTGAAAAAGATCCACTGCCCCATGTGCTAAATCATCACCGACCGAATCTACCCCACGTCCTCCCTGCCGAGGGGGAGACACTTATCGAATGAGTAGTGTGATTCAGTAAAACGCTTTACATTCTAACAATGTTGTGAAAATTCCGTCATTTGCACTTGTAGTATCCGGTGCAGAGGAGTACAATGTGCCAGAAGTCGGACAGAACAGAAATTCCTTATCGTCTGTCTCGATAGGTCGGTCTCATGTTGAAATCCTCACGGTCTTCGACCGTTACAGAAGAGCCAAACAAAGAAGAACCCCAGGTCACTCCGGAAGAGCAGACGATCCCCGTCGTTGAAACGATGCCCGCCGCCGTGGAAGCCCTCGTGCGGCGGCACACCCAGGCCGGCGAGACCACGCAGGTCGCCATCC
>JAHWJO010000568.1 GCA_019348365.1 Armatimonadota bacterium
GTGCGTACTGAAGCTCCGCGTCGCGGTTCGGCTTCCCCTGCCAGACCCCCACGACGGCCACGCACAATTCGCCCTCCGGGTACGCCTGGAAGGACCCCAGCGGCGAGCGCTGGTCCCCCGTTTCCACCCGATAGTTGGTGTTGCCGCGCCGGGGCAGCGGGATCTCGACGTGTTGGTGGATGGCGTGCCCGTCCACCCGCGCTGTCCGGTCGAGATTCCGTGTCCTCCCGTAACGGACGACCGACGCCCCCGGCTTCGCGGACTCCCAGTTGACGACGAGGGCGCGGGGGTCGTTCGTGCGGTGGGTGAGCCACACCCGCTCGATGGGAGCCGATGCCGGGTTCACTGACGGGAGGGCGGCGAGGAGGATCGCCAGCGCGCATAGTGTCCCACACAAATTTATATCCCCATCCCGTCCATGTAACTGTTCAACGAATCGCGAACGTCCTCCATCGCTTCCAGATAATCGACCTGGCGGACCTTGATCTTCATGCGCCGGGCCGCCGCCAGCACCACCGCCTCCGCGTCGTCGGAATCCACCAGGATCTCCTTCGGAAGCTGCCCCAGCTCCTCCAGCGTGTCCAGGAGGAGGTCCAGCAGCCCTTCGTGCAACTCTTCGGGACGGACCATCTCCTGACCGAAGATGAAGCCGGTGCGGTGATCCACCGCCAGGACCAGCATCGGGAACCAGGGACGCTCGTCCTGCGGCTCTTTAATCGCGCCGGGAACGTAAAAGTAACCGACCTCCAGCACGCCCTCGGTCCGGTCGAACTCCCCGATCCTCTTCAGGCGCTCGTCGTCGAGGGGGGGATCTCCGGCTCCGGTTTCCGGTACGGTTCGGGCCGCAGGAATTCGTCCCGCCATTCGCCCCCCGCATCGCGGGTCCGTACGAGGACGTGCCCCTCCGGGACCCTTTCGAGCAGGTCCGGATCTCCCTGAATGCGGACGGCGACCTCCACCGACTGATCGAGCGCGAGGGCGAGGAACCGGGCCTCCTCGCCCGTCAGGTACCAGGGCTGGTAGCCGGGGCGGTAGCTTCGGAATTGCGGCCATGCGTTCCGGCCCCGGAACTTCAGTCCCAACTCCTTCATGACCTGCCGGTCCTCCTTCGACATGGCCTCCCGGTCTTCAAACGATGCCATCAGGGCGTACTGCATCGCCAGCGCATCCAGCGGGTCCTCCGGGACATATCCCTGCTGCATGCAGAGGTAGCCGTCCAGCCCCTCGCTGCCCCGGTAGACGGCCAGGGCGTAATGCTCCCCCAGGTTGCCCATCACGCAGCAGTAGCCGATCTCGCCCGTCTCCGGGTTCCTTACGCCGAACAGGTCCGAATCGAACATCCAGTCCCAGGGCTCAACAAACTTGAAACTCCGGGCCGCTTCAAAGAGTTCGGCCAGTTCCTTCAACGATACATCGGTCGGCAAAACCGATGGGGCCGGGTGATCGCTCATGGCTCCTCCGCATTCCGCGATTTGCTTCCCTCATGCCGGACGAGTGAAGGAAGAAAGGGGAAGTGATATAATAAAATGAACGACAGGGCCGATACACTATCCCGCCAAATCCTCTCCTGAAATCGGCACTATCGAGAAGAGTGTGGGTAATTGGGTAAGGCTGAAGTCGGCGCAGGCCGATCCATTCGACTTCGCTCAGGACATGCTTTGCGCCGTTGGTGCCGCGAATTGATACGCCGGGCCAACGCCGCCGACCACAACGATCCCGTTAGTGCCCTGCGAACTCTGTTTCTCTGCCTTCTCATCGTCTCCTGTTGCCTCCACCCTCAAGACAAAAGAAATAGACGGGACCCTCTGATCGCGTGAGACTCCTTTCCCTCCATCTGAAGAATTTCCGGCAGTACGCGGAGACGCAGATCACCTTCCAGCCCGGCGTGACCGCCATCGTCGGGGTGAACGGCGCCGGGAAGACTACCCTCCTCGAAGCCATCGCATGGGCGCTGTACGGCAGCCCGGCGATCCGGGGCAGCAACGATTCCCTCAAACGCGCCAACGCCCCCGCCCGCGCGCCCGTCGAGGCGACGCTGGAATTCGCCCTCGGCTCCCACCGGTACCGGATCCACCGCCGCCCCGACCGCGCCGAATTGTTCGTGGACGGCTCCCCCAGCCCCGCCCACTCCGGCGTGCAGCCCGTCTCCGAGGCGGTCCGCAAGCTGCTGGGGATGGATTACCGCGCCTTCTTCACCTCCTATTTCACGGGCCAGAAGGAGCTGGCCTTCCTCGCCGGGATGGGCAAGCAGGAGCGCGCGACCGCCGTCGGGCGGATGCTCGGCTACGACCGCCTCTCCCGCGCCCGCGAGAAGTCGAACCAGGACCGTCTCGCGCTCGACAAGGAGATCGCCGGGCTCGAAAAGGGGATGGGCGACGCGCGGGAGATCGCCGACGCGCGCCGGGCCGCCGAAGACGCTCTGAAAGCCGCCGAGAAGGCCGTCGCCGCCGCGAAGAAGCGGCTCGCCCGAGCGCAGGCCGCCCTCGAAACCCTCGCCCCGAAGTACGAGCTGTCCACCGAGCGCAAAGCCCGCTACGACGACATGCAGCAGCAGATGAATCTCGCGGACCGCGACCGGGCTGGGGCGGATGCGGAGATCCAGAGCCACCGGCGGGAATTATCTCGGCTGGACGGCCTGGAGCGCGAGCTGCGCGAGATCGCCCCGGAGGTCGAGGCGTACCGCCGCGCCGAGCAGCAGTTCGACGCGATGCGGCCCCTCCTGAAGTTTGAGAGTGAACGGCGGCAACTCCTGGGTGAGGAAAAGGGACTTAAATCGGAAATTGAGAAGCTGCACCCCCAGGCGGACGGCCTCGATGCGGCGCGGTCGGTCCTCCAGTCGCTCCAGTTCCAGCGGACGGCGGCGGAAGAGGCCCTGACTCAGGCGCAAAAGGAATTCGAGCGCGCGGACGAGGAGTGGAAAGACCGGCGCAACGACCTCGTCACCGAGCGGAAGAGCCTGGAAAGCCGGCTGAAAGAACTCAATACCCGCCGGTCCCGCGTCGATTCGCTGGGGCAAAGCGGGGCCTGCCCGACCTG
>JAHWJO010000569.1 GCA_019348365.1 Armatimonadota bacterium
GTGACCTTCGTGGTTCTGAGGACTCTGCTTGCCGCCATGCCCCTCATGCCCTTCATGGCCCGCATGATCGTCCTGCTTCGTTGCAGCGGGTCCGGTGCCGTGCTGCCCGTGAGCGCCGTCCATGCCATGCTGCCCGTGCTGGTGAGGACGATGATCATGGAGCCCGCCCGGTTCGCGAACGTCGCCGGGCTTCTCCCCCTGGTGCGCCGCCGCCGATACCATCCAGATCGCCCGCTTGATCTGCTCCCGCTTCTTCTCTTCCGGGATCCAGTCGCTGGCGAGGATGTCGTTCACCATGTCGTGGAGCATGTGGAGGTTGTCGAAGACGTTGGCGATATGCGGGAATTTGGCCGCGAAGACGGGACTCACCTCGACGAACATCGGCATGAAGGGGCGGTCGGTGCGGTACAGCTCCACCTCGTGATACCGCTTCCCCACGGGTTCGTAGGCCCGGCGCTGCTCCTCCAGTGTCTTCCCGTAGAGCGTGTCGTGCATGATGCCCTGAAGCCAGTGGTAGCCCCAGAAAAGCCCGTTTACCTTCGGGTACTTCCGGCGGAACGCCTTGCTGTAGGGCTGGTTGTCCAGGTACTCCATATTCAGGGGAAGCGGGGTGATCGCGTAGGGGACGCGGGTGGCGTAGAAGCGGTACAGCCGCTCGATCTCGGCGTCCTTCTCGGCGTCGGTGAGCCGGGGGCTCGCCAGCACGTCCACGATCTGCGCGTGCAGGATGTGGGTCCAGTCGAAGACCTGTTCGAGGACGCCGTACCGCCGGTTGAAGGTGGGCGAGACGGCGGCTTCATCGGGCTTGAACCGGGGCGGGTTCTTGAGGACGCTGTTGATCCGGTTGAACGTGTAGGTCTCCAGCCGCGCTTCTTTGCCCGTGACCAGGTCCTCGTAGGCCATGGCGTGGCCGACGGCGACCGCGTTGAGGTCCAGCGCCAGCGGGCGGACGTTGTAAATCGCGTCGTTGTACGGCCCGCGCATCCGGTTGATGTGGTTCGTGTCCTTGTTGTCGAGCCATGCGGGCAGGTTGTCCGGCAGGGGGGGGAGGGTGCGGCGGGCGGCAGCTTCGTTTCCAGGTGCATGCCCGGCGTGACCGTCATGCCCGGCGTGGGGGTCCGCTTTCTCCTTCGTTGGGGGAGCGGCGGAAGCGGGCGGGTTCGCCGGATGCGCGTGATGCTCATGCTGCGCGGCGGTGGGAGAAGCCAGCGCCAGAGTCGCCAGGGCCGCCGTGTAATGCGTTCGTCTCATTTGAGAGTCCTTTCATGCTATTTGCAAATCCAGTTACTTAATACCCCACTGGGGTATATCTAAATCAAGTATACCCCCCTGGTGTATCTAGAATCAAGGAAAACGACAGGAAATTTAAAAAATGTGGGAAAATGTACCCGAAGAGCCGTCAGGATCCGGGTAAAGAGGCCCTGATTCCTCATTCATGGAGGTACGAGGGGCTGAACCCCTTCGCTTGGGTCCTGCGGCTATGGCGCCCGCAATCGCGGGCGCTCTCACCCATTGGGGATCTATTCTTTCAGGAAGCGGTATGCCGTAGAGGAGGGATGGACATGTATTCGCGCATCCGATGGAATGGGGTTCTGCTGTGCCTCCTGGCGGGGTCGGTCATCGGGCCGGCTCGCTCCGAGCCCACGCTTTTTGTGGAGAGCGTCATTGCCCCACCTGGGATCAGCAAGAGGACTTATGAATATCCTCCAAGATACTCGATCCAGATTTTTGCCAACGCGGAGGTCCGGGATGTCTTCGATACTTGCGGGTTGAACCTGACCTTCCGACCCCTGACTCCCGGCGCGCCGGAGTATCCCTACTCCTACGGGAACTGCCCGGAACGGATCACCCCCTTCAACGGCCCCGGCGTCCTCGAGTATTTCCGTTATGATGTTCTCCGCAACGCGCCGGAGGGGGCGGTTTACGAGTTGGAACTGATTTTTATCCCCGGCACAGAACCGAAGAACTCCCGGGGAGAAGTCATCCCGATGAAGATCGTGAACGGCCTGCTGACCGTGCGGAATGCGCCGTTCCTTCGCGGGGACCTGAACGACAACGGCGCTCTGGAAGTCCGGGATGTCGTGCTCTCCCTCCGATGGGCCGTCGGCCTGGAGCCTACCGCAACCCCGCCTTCCACCGAAGCGGACCTCTCCGCCGTCGCTTACGCCCGGGCCTCCGGTGACGCCAACCGGGACGGGCAGCTCACCATCGCGGATTCCGTGCTGATCCTCAAAGCGGTCGTCGGTTTGCCCTGATCCTCAGTGGGATTGAGGAGACGTTATCCGTCTCCCGTCCTGTGCCGCAGGACTTTCCCCGGCAGCGCGCCCGTGTGCTTCCCCTTCTCCCAGACGAGCTGCCCGTTGACCCAGACGTGCTCGATGCCCCGCGCGTAGCAGTGCGGCTCCGGATACGTGGCGGTGTCGGACACCCGCGCCGGGTCGAACGCAACGAGGTCGGCGTAGTAACCTTCTTTCAATAAGCCGCAATCCTTCAGTTTCAATCGCCGGGCGGGCAGGCCGGTCATCTTCCGCACGGCCTCTTCGAGGGGGAACAGCCCCTCGTCGCGGCTGTAGTGGCCCAGCACGCGAGGGAACGTGCCGTAGCCGCGCGGGTGGATCTTGTCCTGCCCGCGCCGCCCGTCGGGGGAGGTCGTCGCGGCGTCGCTGCCGATGGCGGTGCAGGGGTGGCGCATCACCGTCTTCACGTCGTCTTCGGACGTCTGGAACGCGATGCAGCCGACCATCCCGCGCTCCGCCGCCAGCAGCCGCACGACGAACACCTCCGGCTCCAGCCCGCGCTGCTTCGCCAGCTCCGCGACGGTGCGGCCCTGCATGGTGCGGTCCTCGTGGGCGATGGCGATCTGGAGGAGGTCCCAGTCGCAGCCGCCGCGCCGCTTCAGCTCCTCGACGATCCGCTCCTCGACTTCGGGTTGCTTCAGGCGTTCCGCGACCTCCTGGGGCGCGCCTTCCTGCGCCCACGAGGGGAGCACCCGCACGGAAAGGCCCGTCATGAACGCGGTGTAGGGGT
>JAHWJO010000123.1 GCA_019348365.1 Armatimonadota bacterium
GGACGCCCCCGAAGTCCTGGAAATCAAAGTCCTCGCCGTCGCGCAGAAGAAGCAGCCGGACTCGATCCGGGTGGATGCAAAGGCGCGGGTGGTCAGGGTGAAGCGGTCCCGGACCGGCCTGAAGCCGGGCCGCGTCATCGCCCTTCGGTACGAGCATTACCTGCCCTCGCCGGGGTGGGTCGGACCGCGTCCCGTGCCAATCGTGAGGCCGGGCCGGGTCTACCCGGCATATCTCGTCAAAGCGGCATCGGAAGCGCCGCCCGCCGGGAACGGCTCCAAAAGCGCGAAGGGGGCGAAGGTCTACGTCCCCGCCGCGCGGGGTTACAGCTTCGAGGAGATGAAGCCGTAGGGACGAGGGGATGAAGTCGTAAGCAGAGAGACGGAGCGCGAGATGAGCAAACGGCGCGGGAAGACGATCCCTCTGAAGCCGAACCACACCTGGAAGGCGAAGCCGGGAAACCAGATCTTCGTCGCCGACCGGGGCGCGGTCCGCTTCGAATTCCCGGAGAACTGGGTCGTCCTCCCCGACCCCGACTCCATCAAGTTCTATGATTGCCCCCCGCCGGATGATAACTGCCGCCTCGCCGTCTCCTACCTCCGCATTCCGAACATCGACTGGAGCGGCCTCCCGCTCTCGAATCTCATCGTCCTTGCCGTGAAGGACGACTTCCGGAGACTCTGGCCCGCCGGGGAGGTCGTCCAGCCTCTCCGCGAAGATATCGAGGTCGCCTGGCAGGAGTTCGGCTTCCTCGATCCGAACGAGCACCGGGAAGCGCTCACTCGCATCGGCTTCGGGCGGGGGTTCGGCATCCAGGCGCTCCTCACGATGGACTTCTGGAAGGAGGACCGGGACCGCTTCCATCCCGTGTGGCAGGAGGCGCTGGAGACGCTGGTGCTCGGCAAGGTGATCCAGGACCCCACCGTCGGGGAGCTGTACAGTTGAACGTCGGGTGTGAAATGCGGGAGGGGGCTGGCGGTTGAAACCGCGCCTGGAGGGGCACGAAGTCGCCCTCCGGCGACTCCACCCCCAGCCCACTTATTCAGAAGAGTGTGATTTAACCCATCAGAGAGCTGGAAGGGGAGTCCGCGTAGGCGGACTTCGTGCTCCTCCAGGCGCGAATTCATTCGCCGGGAACTCACACCAAGCGTTTAAGTCGAGATGAAAGGGAACAGGACGCATGACCTGCCTGAAAGTAACGCTGATGGCCCTCTGCTTTTCTCTCCTCACGGATGTTGTCCAGTCCGCGCCCGTTCCCGCACGCCCGGCGGATGCCCTCGTCGACTCCATCGGCGTGAACACCCACTTCGGCTACACCGACCGCCCCTACGTCACCGATTTCGACCAGGTGAAGGCGAAGCTCGGCGCTTCGGGCATCCGTCATATCCGGGACGGAGCCGATGCACGAAAAGACGTAGCGGCCCGCATCAACGAACTGCACGATCGCTACGGCATCCGCGTCCTCCAGATCGTCGGGCCGAGGGTGGACAGCCCCACTCCCTGGCGCGGGACGCTCGCCCCGGAGAAGATCGGCGGCGTGCTGAACACGATCAAAACGCTCTACCCCCGCTCCAACGAGGCCATCGAAGGCCCGAACGAGTACGACGTCACTCACGGCAACGCCCTCCCCTCCGCCGCCGATCCCGACTGGACTGCCACCCTGCGCCGCTACACCGAGGCGCTCTGGAAGGCGGTGAAGGCCGACCCCGTGCTAGAGGACCGCCCGGTGCTGGCCCCCTCCATGGCTCACGCCGCGAACGCTCCTAAAGTCGGCGACCTCTCCGCGTTCATCACCTACGGCAACATGCACCCCTACCCCGGAGGCTGGAACCCGAGCCACAATCTCGAAGGGTACAATGTCGTCAATACGATCAAAGTCTCCAGCGATAAACCCATTTGGGCGACGGAGACGGGCTATCACAACGCCATGAAGCAGAAGCCCGGCGGCCACAACGCCGCGCCGGAAGCCGCAGCCGGGAAGTACGGCCCACGTCTCGTCGCCGAGTACTTCCGCCGGGGGATCGGGCGGGCGTACTTCTACGAGTTCCTGGACGAGGGCACGAACCCCGCCGAGCAGGAGCACAATTTCGGCCTCGTCCGACACGACCTCTCCGAGAAGCCGATCTACACCGCCCTCAAGGCCACCATCGACCTGCTGAAAGATCCGGGGAAGCCGTTCAATCCCCGACCCCTCGATTACGCCCTTGAAGGCGACCTGACCGACGTGCGTCAGGTACTCCTTCAAAAGCGGAACGGGCGGCATTACCTTCTTCTCTGGCAGGAGGTCCCGAGCTATGACGTGAACACGCGAACCGTCTTGAACCCTCCGACCCGGCCCCTCACCCTGCGCCTGAACGAGAGAATGCGCCGCGCCCGCCTCTATCTCCCGACGACCCACGGCACGAAAGCGTTGGAGACGCATTCCCGCCCTCGTACCCTGAAGCTCGACGTGCCCGATCACCTGCTCATCGTGGAATTGAGGCCGTGAAGGATCCCCCTCGCCTCGCCTGCCACGAGTGAGAGCGCCCACGAAGGTGGGGGCCATGGCCGCAGGTCCAAAGCGAAGAGGTTCAGCCCTTCGTGCTTGCCGTCTTCGCACCCTGGCGCGCTTCCATCCAGAAATGGCAATGATCTCATTGCTGAATGGGATGACCTCATTCTTGACGGCTTCGGTCCGTGCCCGTCAGTTGTTGAAGAAGCTGCTGGAGATGCATCAGATCCACGGGCTTGACCAGATGCCGGTCGAACCCCGCTTCCCTGGAGAGGCGGCGATCCTCTTCCTGCCCGTATCCCGTCAGGGCGATGAGGATCACGTCTTTCAGGTCTTCCCATCCCCGGAGGGTCCGCGCCACTTCATAGCCGTCCATTCCGGGGAGCCCGATGTCGAGCAGCACCACGTCGGGCTGAAACTCGTGCGCCGCCTCCAGCGCCGCCGGCCCGTCATGAGCGGTGCGAATCTCGTTTCCGTGCAGGCTGAGCACGTCCCCCAGCGATTCCGCCGCGTCCCGGTTGTCGTCCACGATCAGGATACGCAGGACTCTCTCGATGTCACCCACTGCGTTTTCCGAGGGTTTGACCTCTTCCGGGAGCAGAGGCAAAGCGGGGATCCGGAACTCGAATTCCGTCCCTCTCCCGGCGCCGTCGCTCCGGGCCGTGACCCTCCCGTGATGCTTCTCCACCAGGTGCTTTACCAGGGTCAGGCCGATCCCCAGACCTCCCTGCGAACGATCCAGCGAGGTCTCCGCCTGGGCAAAGAGATCGAAGATGTGGGGCAGCATCTCCGGGGCGATCCCGATCCCCGTATCCCGTACGCGGACGACCGCTTCCTCTCCCACTTGCGTGGCGGTCAGGGTGATCGTCCCGCCGGGCTCGGTGTATTTCGCCGCGTTGGAGAGGAGATTGACAATCACCTGTTCCAGCCGCGCGGGGTCCGCTTCCACCGGCACGGGCTCCGTATCCCGGTGGATCGAGAACCGGTGGTTCCGGGCCTCGATGAACGGGCGAGCGGTTTGGATCGCGTTCTCCGCCACAGCCCTCAGATCGACCCGCTCCCTCCGAAGCTCGACTTTCCCCAGCGTGATGCGGGAAACGTCCAGCAGGTCTTCGAGCAGCCGCGACATATGGTGGACCTGCCGTTCCACCATGTCGCGGGCCCGCTGGAGCGCGGGATCGGGATGGCCCCGCATCCGCATGATCTGGACGGCGTTGAGGATCGGGGCGAGGGGGTTTCGCAGCTCGTGGGCGAGCATGGCGAGGAAGATGTCCTTCTGCTGGTCGGCGCGCTCGAGGGCGGTCGCCCGCTCCCGAAGCTCCGCTTCCAGGCGAATCCGCTCGATGGCCGCCGCCAGCACGTTCGCCACCGCCTGAAAGAAGTGGAGGTCGTCGCGGGTGAACGTCTGCGGTTGGGAGGTGTGCGCCCCGATGACCCCCCATGGCCGGTGTTTGCCGGGAATGAGGGCGCTAATGCCGCTCACCACGCCATGATCGTGCAGGAGCGGGGGGCCGGAAAAACGGCTCTCGGTGCGGAGGTCCTCCACGATCACGGGCTCGCTCGACAAGAGGGTGTAGCCCGCCAGGGAGTGAGGTCCCGCAGGGACCGTGTCCCGGCCGACGCGCCCCTCTTCCCATCCCACTCCCGCCCGCAGCAGGAATTCCTCTTCCCCCGGCTGAAGCTCCAGGATCTCCGTGAAGTCGGTGCCCAGCGTCTCGGCCACCCGGACGGCGGCATCGTTCATCAGCGTGGGAAGATCGGCCCCTTCGAGGACCCGCTGCCCCAGTTCGGCCACGGCCGCCTGCTGAAGCGCCCGTCGTTTCAACTCCTCTTCCGCGCGCTTGCGAACGGTGATCTCCTGGAAATAGACGGAGACGCCGTCCTCCATCGGATAGATGCGGGCTTCGAACCAGCCCTTCAGCCGGGGATAGTAGACCTCCAGATGGGACGATTCCTGGGTCTCCGCCGTGCGGCGGAACGCCCTTTCGGTCGCCGTGTTCACCAGTTCGGGGAAGAGGCTCCAAAAGTCGGCATGGGCGATCTCCTCCTCGGACAGGTTCAGCCGGGGGAGCAGGCGCGCCGCCGCTTCATTGAAATAGACCACCTTCCATGACTCATCCAGGACGAAGAAGCTGTCCGTCATGCTGTCCAGGATGGTGCCCACCTCGTCCCGCGCGGCGTCGGCCTGCGCGAGGGCGTGCTGGAGCTCGTTCAGGATCCGGTCCCGCTCCTGTTCGGCCCGTTTCCGTTCGGTGATGTCGGTGACGATTCCCACGGCCTGCCAGCAGCCGTCGCCCAGCGCCTGGATCGAGACGTCCTCGTAGAACCAGCGTTCCTTCCCGTCCCGGTCGATACTGCGGAACTCCTGGCCGTAGGAGCGCGCGCCGGAGAGGAAGGCCTGATGGGATGTTCTGCGCATGTTGCGGTCGTCCTCGGGATGGCGGGAGCGCCACCAGGCCACATCGTAACTCTCTCCCGGCTGAACCTCCAGCGGGAGGATCTCCTGCGCGGCCTCCTCGTTGAAGGAGACCGACCGCCATCGAAGATACGGCCCCTCCCGGCCCTCTTTCCTCTCGACGATGGCGCTCCAGAGGATGCCGCGCGCGTGCCGGAGGACGTTTTCCAGCTCTTCCGCGATCCGCTTCTGCTCCGTGATGTCGACGCAGGCCCCGACCAGGCGCCAGCGTTTCTTTTCCAGCCGCTCCACGCTCACCGTTTGAAGGAACCATGCGATCTGCCCGTCTTTCAGCCGGTGGCGGAACTCCTGCCGGTAGGAGGCCTCCCCGTTTCGGATCGCTGCGTTCGCCTGTTCGTCCGCTCGTTTGCGATCCTCCGGCAACCGGCTCCGGTACCAGGCGTCGGCGAACGTCTCCCCCTCCCGGATCTCCAGCGGAACCTTCTGCCGGACGCTCTCCTCGTCGAAGAATTCAGTTTTCCAAAAGAGCCACCCCTCTTCGTTCACCACGACCTCGGCGTACCAGAAGAGGCTCTGAGCCCCGGCGGTGACCAGCCGAAGGGTCTCTTCCATCCGCTTCCGTTCCGTGATGTCCGTGCAGACGCCGACGGCCCTCCACCGCCCCGGCCCGAGAGGTTCGACCGAGACCTCCTCGTGCAGCCAGTGGAGGCGTCCCTCACGGTCCAGGCAGCGGAAATCCTGGCGGTACGCGCGTTGGCCCCTTCGGATCGCGGCGTTGCCACGGGCGTCGGTATCCGCCTTATCTTCGGGATGCCGGCTGCGCCTCCACGCATCGATGTAAGGCTCTCCGGGAACGAGGTCGAGGGGGAGCACCTGCTGAGCCGCCGTGAGGTCGGAAACCCGCAGGTCCCACTTCAACTCCTCCCCGGCGTCCTCGATCTCCGCCAGCCAGAGGATGCAGCGGGCGTGGGTCAGGATCGTCCGCCGCTCCTCCTCCTGCCGCTTCCGGGGAGAGAGATCGGAGGAGACGCCGATGATGCCGACGAGGCGGCCTTCGGAATCCAGGACCGGAGAGTTCGTGACCGTCACCCAGAACGGCGTCCCGTCCCGCCGCTGTACCTGAAACTCCCCCGACCAGTTCTCCCCTTCGCGCAGGCGCGCCATGATCGACTCCGCCTCAGCACGAGACGACAGGCTGGGAGTGACTTCCAGGATGTTGCGGCCCCGGACCTCCTGAGCGCTCCACCCGTACAGCGTTTCGGCCCGGCGGTTCCAGAAGAGGATCTTCCCCTGCAGGTCGGTGGCGATCACGCCCTGCTCCACCGCGTCGAGCAGGCGGGCCTGGAAGCGGATCTCCTGCTCTTCAGTTGCGCGCTCATTACGGAGGGCATCCCGCTCGACGATGCTCATCCGCAGCTCGATCTCGGCCCGTACGGCGGCGGCGAGGTCCCGCAGCGTTTCGATCTCCTCCTCGGACCACGAGCGGGGCTTCACGTCACACACGCTGAACGTTCCGAAGAGTTGCCCTTCTAAGGAAGCAATAGGGAGGGTCAGGCCGGCGATCAGGCCGGCTTCGGAGAAAACCGGATCCTCCCTCACGCGAGTGTCGTTCCGTGCATCCTCCACGATCAACGGTTCGCCGGAGGCGACGACGTGCCGGAGGAACGTGCCGGAGAGGGGGATTTCACGCTGTTCGGCCCATGGTTCGGGCAGACCCACGCTGCTTTTGATGAGATGCCGGTCCCCGTCCGTCATGGAAATGAAGGCGACGGGGGCGTGGAGGAGTTTCGTCGCCCATCGGGTCAGCCGATCCAGCGCCTCTCCCGTACGGGAGTCGAAGAACTCCGCCGGGGAGAGAGTGGCAGGGCGTTGGGGACGGGGGAGAGGATCAGCGGGCATGAGAATCCATCAAACAGGCGCCGGAGGGGTCATCGTTGCGGGTGAGCATTCTGCTCCGTTACAATTTCGCTCCCGATAGAGTTTTTCCTGAATTCGGCCCCTCCTCCTGCAACGAGAGGAATCCGCTCGCCCGTTCCAGCGAAAAGGACCTCCCCCGGCGGTTTACAGGCAGCGAATCCCGAACGCTTCCAGCATCTCCGCCACGCGTCCGATGGGGAGCCCCACGACGTTGTAGTAATCCCCGATGATCCCCTCCACCAGCAGCGCGCCCTTGCCCTGGATGCCGTACGCGCCGGCTTTATCCATCGGCTCGCCGGTGTCGAGGTAGGCGTGGAGGGTCTGGTCCGAGAAGGGGCGCATGTGAACGTCGGTCTCCACATGATCCTCACTCCGGAGGGTGGGGATTCCGTCCTCGCAGCGCACCAGAGCGATACCGGTAAAGACTTTGTGGGTCCGGCCCCGCAGCCCGTTGAGCATCCGCGCGGCATCGGCCACGTCTTTTGGTTTCCCCAGGATCTCCCCTTTGAGCGCCACGACCGTGTCCGCCGCCAGGATGACCCCGTCCCGGACCCGCTCGGCGACTTCCTCGGCTTTAAGCATGGAGAGGGCGCGCACGTACGCTTCCGGGTGAGCGAGAGGGACCTGCGCCTCCTCTTCCACCAGAAGGCTCGGCACGATCCGATGCTCCACCCCGAGCAGTCGAATCAACTCGGCGCGGCGCGGGGAAGCGGAGGCCAGGGTGATGACGGACATGACCCCTCCTGTAAGATGGTGACGGGGAACGCGTAAATCGGGCGGACCGGCGGATGAGAGGCAAGCAGGGCAGGCCATCCGAAGAAATCCGGCACCTTATTCTACCCCGTACGCGGACGATGGGAACCGTTCGCGGGGATATCCAATGAAAGCCCCCCGCCTCTGGATCGTGCTCGATGAAGGTTCATCCCATGCGGCAGCGGGAACGAAAACGGGACTCGTTTCGTCATGAGGACGGTGAGAGGCGGGCGAAAGCCGTAGCAATCGACCGGCTTTCCGTTTTTGATGCCCATGCCGCGCCATGTTATAATGGGCCTGTAGAGGAACCCTCCTTTACGCCTGCATGGGTTCCTATTCCTCTCCGGGCTTTCCGGGTGCCGTCCTGCCCGGACGGACGCAGGGGGCCGGTCCTTTCCTTCTGTTCGGAGTCCGGCGCCCGGCATCTCACTTCCCTCTGAAGCGGCCTCTTCCGGCTGACTCCACGCGGAGGGAATGTTTATTTTGCCCGTTTCTCACTGAATCGTTCTATTCGCTCTCCCTCATATAAAAACTATCCCTCATATAATAATTTGGAGCCGTTACGGCAGCCGTCCCCAGGGCGGCTGGAGACTGACCGCCCTATGACCGCTATCGAGCCGGATTACTGGAAAAGCCAATACGACCGCCTCAAAAACGAATTCGATGCCCTGCAGAACCGTCTCCAACGCGTTCAGCAGGAGAATCAGGACCTCAAAGCCAAGACCGGCGAGGATGTCGCGACCCAGCCCGTCACGTCCCCCACGGAATTCGAGGAGACGCTGAAGCGGCTCGTGGTCCGCGTCGCCATGATCCTCCAATCCGAGAAATGCATGTTCCTCCTGCTGGACCGGGACACCGGGGAGCTGGTCGGCACTCCGCCCGCCTTCGGGTTCGAGGACGGCCACCTGAAGTCGATCCGCATCAAGGCCACCGAAGGAGTTTCCGGTCTGGTGTTCCGCACCGGGCAGCCCCACATCGTTGAGGATTCCTCCGCCGACCCCCGCGTGGTCAAAGATTTCGTCGATGCCACCGAGATGCGGAACGACCTCTGCGTCCCCCTCATCATCGAGAAGCGGGATGAGGACAACCGCATCGTGGACCGCCAGACCATCGGCGTGCTCCACGTCCTCAACAAACGGTACGGCGGCGCGTTCGGCCCCGAAGACATCAAGCTCCTGACGGTGCTCTCGCGCAACGCGGCGGCGGTCATCGCGCAGGCGCAGCTCTTCTTCGAGGTCGAGGAGCGGGTCCGCGAGGTCGAGGCGACCATCGAAAGCAGCCCGTTCGGCGTGCTCATGGTCAACACCCACAACGGGATCACCCAGATGAACGCTTCGGCGCGGAAGATGCTCCAGGCGAAACCCGACGTGGTGGGCGGGGATTACCGCCAGTGCATCCAGAACGAAGTCGTCGTGGACGCCATCGCGGCGGCCCTGGAGAGCGGCGAGGAGAAGACGGAAGAGCTCACCGTCGGCCTCGAAGATGCGGCCCACTATTACCAGATGCAGACCGCCATTGTCCGGGGAGAGGAGGGCGAGCCGATCGGCGTCCTCGCCGCGTTCAACGACGTGACGGAGATCCGCACCATCGAGCAGATGAAGACGAGCCTCGTCTCCCACGTCTCTCACGAGCTCCGCACTCCGATGACCGCGATCCAGGGATTCATTCAGACTCTCCTGGAGGACGAGAACGAGGAGTGGTACGACCGGGACACCCGGCGGGAGTTCTACCAGATCATCAACCAGGAGGCTCTTCGCCTCCGGAAGATGGTCTCCACCATGCTCAACGTCTCCCGCATCGAAGCCGGGCGGATCCTCGAAACCGATTTCCAGATGCACGACCTGCCGAAACATATCGGCAAGATCATCGCCTTCCAGCAGCCGTACGCCACTAACCACACGCTGATCGTGGATGCGGAGGATGAACTCCCCCAGATCGAGTACGACGAGGACATGATCGACCAGGTGCTCACGAACCTCGTCTCGAACGCCATCAAGTACTCGCCCAACGGCGGGGAGGTGCGGATCAAGGTGGCCCACGATGACCTCGACCGGCAGGTGCGCGTCGAAGTCACCGATCAGGGTCTGGGCATCCCCCCCGATGCCATGCCGAAGTTGTTCCAGAAGTACACCCGCGTGGACTCGCCGGGACACAAGGGGATCGCCGGGACCGGCGTGGGCCTCTTCCTCGTCAAATCCCTCATCGAGAATTACCATCACGGGAAGATCTGGGTCGAGAGCGAGTACGGCCACGGGAGCAACTTCATCTTCACCCTGCCCTACCGGCAGCCCGAGAAGCCGATGGACGAGACGGAGGAGGCCTGACCCGGTCTGACCGAAGACGGACCGCCCCCGTTGGACGTCCCTCCCGACGCGTTCGGAGGGGGAATCCCCTTCTTGAAAGGGAACTGTCCCTCTTGGATTTCCGGTAGAGAAGAGGGTACAAAGCAGGAGGAACCGATCATTGAGCGGATTCGGCTTCCCTCCCCGCGTCGGGGAGGGGTTGGGGGAGAGGTCCCCCTCCCTCCCGCCCGGAATCTCCGTCCCATGGAATCCTTTTCTGAATATCCGATATCCTGAATATCCGATATCCTGAAGGGGTTCGCCCTCGCACGAAGAAATCATGAAGAACGC
>JAHWJO010000570.1 GCA_019348365.1 Armatimonadota bacterium
GAGGGACGGGGCGGTGATGAGGCGGATCCGAGTGGGCTGCCCCTGCCGGTATGCGCCGACGTTGAACCACCCGCCGGGATCCCAGAAGATGACCTGTCCCGCGCCGCCGAAGGTGAGCAGGCTGGCGCGGTAGGCGTCTTTCTCCGGCTGGCTCCACCCCAGCCCGAAGTTCAGCCCCCGGTGGCCGGGAATCGCCGGGGCCAGCGCCGTGAAGGAGACCTCGACGGGCTGATCGGTGGCGGGGAAGGGGATGACGACGGTGCTCGCGCCGGCGACGCGCGTGGTGCTGGCGAGGGCTCGTGAATCGGCATCGCCGGAGACCTGCCAGCCCCCCGCCGCCGGTACCTCGCGCCACGGCGACGGCAGGCCGTCGGACTGGGCGAGGACCGGGGCCGCAAACAGGAGGAGCGAAACGAAGGGGGTGACGCGAGCGAAACGGGGGAGGCGACGGAACATCATACGGTTAAAACTCCAGAGGTAAAGACAACGACCGGTTCGTGGAGGAATCGGGGAGGGCGCGTTTGAGCGACGCATCCCCATGAAAACAAGCCTCGCGGGCCGATGTCAAGGCGAGGGCGATATCGTTCTCGAAGCGGGGGACCGTGATTCGCAGCTTCCCGCCGGTCCATGGAGCGGGGAGGCTTCCCATGCAGCCGCCCTCTTTCGTGCGCCAGAGGCGGGCAACGTATTTCCCCGGCTCCATTCCGGAAAGCGTGATAACGAGGGGGCAGATCGGCTCTGAGACGGGCAGAGGACCGGTGTGCTTCGGGGGGGCGCGCCGCATGAGCCAGATCACCGCCTGCGTCCGATCCCGGCAGGCGAAGACCTCGATCCCCGTCGCCCCGACTTTGACCTCCGGCATGGCATCCTCCGGGGAGAACCGCCGCCAGTCCACCAGAGTCATGAACCCCGCCATGCTCCGCAGGCTCCGCCGCATGCCGGGGGTGAGGAGGTGCGGCTGGCGGTAGGGCCAGCGCATCCCGCTCCCCGCCCCGCCCGACGCCAGGTGCACCCACATGAGATGCCGCTCGTACTCGTCATCCAGGGTTTCCGGCAGTCGGTTTCGCCTCCGGCAGGCGAGTACGGGGCCGTGCTCCGAATTCAGCAGGGGGCGCGGAGAGTCCATGCGGCTCCATGCGTGGCGCATCCATCGCCCCATGGCGCGCGCCGGGGCGGCGGTGTCCCGTGGCAGGTCCATCGCCCGCGTGCCGTAGAAATGCGGGGATGAGAAATCGAGGGCGGGATGGCGGTAAAGGATCGCCTCGTACTCCGGCGACGGGTTCGGCCCGACCATGGAGACGGTCTGGGGCCGCGTGAACCCCCACCGTTCCCTCTCGATTTCCCGTACCGCTTCGGAGATGCGCGAGAGGACCGCGCCTTGCTGCTGCGGGGTCCCCCCCCAGCAGGGGCGGATCTCGTTGAAGAGGTCCCAGGCGGCGAGGGTCCCGTCCTCTCCCCAGCGCTCGATGATGAACCGGAACCGGCGGATCATCGCCTCAATGACCATTTCATGCGTGAAGAAGTCCTTCGAGGTCCGGGCGGGACCGCCGTGCTTCGCGTTGTACGGGTGATGCCGCCAGCGGCGCAGCATCCAGTAGGTGTCGAACGGAGTGAGCAGGATGCGGATGCCGTGCCGAAGGCAGAGGAGAAATAGATCGTCCCAGTACCGGACCATCCGGGGGTTGAAGGTCCCGTACGGCTTCTCGAAATAGCGACTCTCCCCGTGGGCGTACTCCAGCATCAGGCGCAGGGCCGTGACGCCGTGATCCGCCAGGTTCCCCAGGTACGCGTCGACGCTCGCGGGATCGCGCCGGGGAACAGGCCGTTCAGTCCCGGCCAGGAGACCGCATCGTTCGGGCCGAGGAACAGGAACGGCTCCCCCTCGAAGGTCTCGAAGTACCGCCCTCCGGGGGCGACGCGGATCGGCGAAAGGGACGATGGGGCAGGGGAAGTGAGGCGAGGGGGCATAGAGGAGAAAACCGGGCTGATCGCAGTTGGGGAAAACGGGATCGGGGAGGGGGTGTGAGTAATGGGATTCAATACATCCGGTTGGTACGGGAGAGGCAGCTCTCAGAGGGTGGTGCCCGGCGACTCAAGTCGCGGGCAACAAAAGCGCAAAGTCGGCCTGCGCCGACTTCAGGCCCAACCGCCATTTCCGTTGGAAGGAAAGTCTCCATAGGGAGACTTCGCGCCCTTGTTGCCCGCGACTTGAGTCGCCGGGAACCCGGTAATGATCTCACCCTGACGAGGGATCGAACAACAGCCCCTCTCGAAGCGCGTGTTCCAGGCTCGAGGCGACCTGATGGGCGTTCCGGAGACGTTCCGGCGGGAGCGTGTGAGCCACCGCGATGCAGTGCATCCCCGCCGCAAGCGCCGCTTCCACCCCATGGATCGAGTCTTCGACCACGAGGCACCGGGAGGAGGGCACATCGAGGAGCGCGGCGGCTTTCAGATACCCCTCCGGATTCGGCTTGCCACGCGTCACGTCCTCCGCTGCAACGAGGGCGCGGAAGAGATGGGATCCCAGCGAGTCGGCCACGGCCTCCACTTCCTCCCGGCAGGCCCCGGAAGCAATGGCCTGAAGATAACCCCGCTTCGCCGTCTCATCCACCGCCTCGCGCGCGCCGGGATAGAAGGGGAGGCAGCCCTGCATGATCTCCTGATAGACGACCCGGCGCTCCGCCATGCACGTTTTAATATCGGGATGATCTTCCGGCTTCCCCAGCGCGATCCCGAAGCATTCCTGTTCGGTGACGCCGCAGTACCGCTCGAAATCCTCCTCCGGGACGCGGATGCCTCGCTTTTCCAGCACGCGCCGGAACGCCTCCCATTGATGCGATTCGTCGTCCAGAAGAACGCCGTTCATATCCCAGAGAATTGCGTCGATGCGCAAGAGAATCCTTTCCGTCATGCGGGCTTCCCTGAAGATCGAACACAGCATCCAGCGTGCGAAGTTGACGGGTCTTCTCTGAGCATCATCTTATCAGCCCCCGACGATCTCTCCCCCGTT
>JAHWJO010000571.1 GCA_019348365.1 Armatimonadota bacterium
TGGCCTCTCCTCCCGCTAATCCTCCGACGGCGGCACCGGCGGGTAAACCGCCGGGCGCACCGTCCGGCAAACCGGCTCTTAAGGAAGTGAAGAAGCCCCCGTCAAATGCGAGACCGCCAGCCTGAAAATATGATCGAGCCGGATGAGTACAAGCGTGCTCCTCCATCAGGTTTCGTACGGATAGAACGACATGCGAGGCCGGAGGGCCATCGACCGACTGGTTGCACTACATGCCGGTCGCTGCGTCAGGCGGGAGCGATTCCCTTTGCCGCCGCCCAGAGGATGACCGTCAGGGTGATGCCGTCCTCCACCTCCCCCGCCAGGGCGGACCGGTACAGCTCGGTGAAGGGGACGCGCGCCACCTCTTCGATCTCGCACCACTCGTCGCCCGTGCCGATCTCCGTCAGAGGTTCCAATCCGCGCGCGAGGAAAACGTGAAACGTCGCCGAAGTGGCTCCGGGCAGCGGATAGTAGCTGCCGAGCCGCGTCCACTCCCGCGCCTGAAAGCAGGTCTCTTCCGCCAGCTCCCGCGCGGCGTGCTCGCGCAGCTCCTCCTCGTCATCACTGTGCCCCGCTCCCCCGGCGGGCAGGTTGAAGATCTCCCGGCCCAAGGGATGCCGGTACTCCCGCACGAGGAGCGCGTTCCCGTCATCGTCGAGCGCGAGGATGATGACGGCGTGACGACCCTTCATGAAGGTCCACGTCAGGCGACGGCTCGCATCCGGGGATTCGATCTCGTCCACCTGGATGATGCGCGGACCCAGGCGGTGCTGCGCGCTGTGGAGCACCCGCCACGGCTCCCGACGCAAGGTGTGGGTGTAGTGATGTGTGGAGGGCAGGCCCGTTGAGGGTTCTTTGGTTTCTTCTGAATCCATATCTCTTATACGATCAGTAGCGGAACCATGCTTCGTCTCCGTCTATGTGAAGCAGAAAATCATCAATTGTATCACCGTTTTCAGTTGACCTCAGAATCAACCCAAGATCGTCGATTTTTTGATAAGCTGCTTCCCATTCTTTCAACCTATCCTCTTCCAGCAAAGCTAATTCACCTTCGAACAAGGGACGGTATCTATCAAAGGCCTCCGTTGGTATAAATGTGCAGAAGAAAATAGGTTGATCTATATTCCTGAGGTCCAAGTGACCCAGGAGTTCATCTCCTTTCATAAGATCCCAGGCGTTCACTTCTCCTCCGGTAATATTTTAATGAGGTAAGCCACATCCAGATATTCGCCGTCTATGTAGGCCACTTCCCGGAGGCGGCCCTGCTCCTCGAACCCATGCTTGAGGTGCAATTCAAGGCTCACCGGATTGTGCGCGAAGATCCGCGCGAGGATCGTGTGATAGCCCAGCCGCTGCGTTTCTTTGATGGTATGGGCGAGCAGGCGACTCCCCCACCCCTGTTTCCGAGACGCTTGCTCGATATAGAGAGAGTTTTCTACCATCCGCGCGTACCCCGGTTTCTCATTGTACGGGCTGATGCACGCCCATCCCTTCACGATATCCTTCTCCGCCGCCACCCACAGAGGAAACCGGGCGCCATGGCTGTGGAACCACGGAATCCGATCCTGGAGGGTCGTCGGTTCGAGGTCGCAGGTGGCGTTCCGGTCGGGGACGCTCTGGTTGTAGATCCGGACGATGGCGGGCAGGTCCGAGATCCGGGCCTTGCGGATGGGAGGGGAGGTAGGAGGCATGGAACATCCTGGTCAGGCGGTCATCACGCAACCGGGCTTTATTCATGGCGCTTCGGTTGCCACGGGGGAGCGATGATCTTATAATGGATAATACTTCTATACTTTATTTTTTGATGATCTCCTCTCTCCGCGTCCGTATAACGGGGAGAGGGAAACCGTTTGTTCATTGAGTTGATGATGGAGGAGTTTGAATGTCTGGCGTGAACGTGGCCGTGGTGGGAGTGGGGGCCGTAGGCGAGGAGATCATCCGCGTGCTCCGGCAGCGTAATTTTCCCCTCGGCAAGCTGAAGGTGCTCGCCCGCTCGGCCCGCGAGATCGTGGTGGACGGCGAGACCTACAACGTGGAGGAGTGCACCCCCGATGCGTTCGAGGGCGTGGACATCGCCCTGTTCGCCGGGACCGAAGGGGAGAAAGGCGCGGCGGTCACCTTCGCACAGGAGGCGATCCGGCGCGGCGCGGTCGTCATCGACAACGGTCAGGATTTCCGCATGGACCCGAACGTCCCGCTCGTGGTGCCGGAGTGCAACGCCGAGGACGTGGAGAAGCACAAGGGCATCATCGCCAACCCGAACTGCTCCACCATCCAGATGGTCGCGGCCCTCAAGCCCCTTCATGACGCCGCCCGCATCAAGCGCATCATCGTCACTTCGTACCAGTCGGTGAGCGGCGGGGGCCGGTCCGCCATCCGCGAGCTGGAGAATCAGGTCCGACGATGGGCCGAGAGCGGGGAGTGTGGGGAGCCGGAAGTTCAGCCCGTACAGATCGCGTTCAACGTCATCCCGCAGATCGGCGGGATCGGCCCGGACGGCTTCTCCAGCGAGGAGCGCAAGCTTATCGTGGAGACGCACAAGATCCTTCACGACGACACCATCGCCGTCACCCCGACTACCGTGCGCGTCCCCGTCCTCGTCGGACATTCCGAAGCGATCACCATCGAGACGGAGCGGAAGCTGACCGCGCAGGAGGCCGAGGAGATCCTGTCCCGCGCCCCCGGCATCCGGGTCATCGACGAAGTGGGCGGCGAGAACCGCGCCTATCCCACCTGCCTCGATGCGGCGGGACGGGATGAGACCTACGTGGGCCGCATCCGCGAGGACCTGTTCGTGCCGAACGCCCTCAGCCTGTGGGTCGTCGCCGATAACCTTCGGAAAGGCGCCGCAACGAACGCCGTGCAGATCGCCGAAGAATTGGTGAATCGCGGCCTCGTGGGGCAGCACCGCAAAGAGCTCATCCACGCTTAAAATCAGTCAAAGGATCATGTGCGCCCTCACCCCCGCGCTTCGCGCTGGCCCTCTCCCAATGCTGGGAGAGGG
>JAHWJO010000124.1 GCA_019348365.1 Armatimonadota bacterium
GACGAGCAGGGTGTCGTCTTTCAGCCCCAGCTCGTCGATCCGGGTGAAAAGCTGTCCCAGGCACGCGTCGAGGTACGCCACCTCCCCGTCGTAGAGCGCCTTCACGTACTCGATGTCGGTCACGTCCCCCATCCACTCGCGGAAGTAGTGCATGAACGGCTCGAAGTTCAGCACCGGCTCCATGCTCCGGTTCGCGGGGTCGCGCTCGTCCCCGCCGTAGAACATCCGTCGGTAGGGCGGCGGCGGCAGGTAAGGCGTGTGAGGGTCCCAGTAATGGATGAACATGAAGAAGGGTTGAGATTGGCGGGCGCACTCCTCCAGCAGCGGAATCGCCGTCCGGTTGACCGCCTCCCCTTTTCTCAGGGAGCCGTCCGGGTCGGGGGTCCACCCGTAGCTTTCCACCCGCTCGAACCCGCGCGCGAACCAGCGGCCCAGCGTGTCCGCCGACGCGGTGAAGTAGCCGTTCTGCCGGAAGATCTCCGCCAGCGTCTTGATCGAGGGGTCGAGCTCGGTGGCGCGGGACTGCCCGGTGATGGCGTGGGTGTAAACGTCCTTCCCGGTGAACATTGTGGTGTGGGCGGGGAACGTGGGGATGTGGGGGCTGATGTGGCTCGTGAAGCGAACCCCCTCCCGCGCGACGGCGTCCAGGTGCGGGGTGGTCGGTTTGGGATACCCGTAGCAGCTCAGGCGGTCCGCCCGCTGAGTGTCCATGCTGATGAGCAGGATATTCACGCGCTCCCCTTTCAAATGAAACCGCAGATGAACGCAGATAAACGCGGATAACCCCTGAACCCCTGAAGAGGTGACAAGATGAAGAGGTGATCGGGTGAGGGGTTATCCGCGTTTATCTGCGTTCATCTGCGGTTACTTTAAGTTTTCCTTTGAGTTCTTTGTGTCCTTCGTGGTTCAAAAGGGGTTGGGGGTTCTCTGCGCCTCTGTGCCTCTGCGGTGAAGGCAGTTCACAATTCCCGGATCATCAGGACGTACTGCGACGAGGGCCGGAAGCCCATCTTGCGGTAGAACCCGAACGCCGGGGCGGTCGCGTTCGCCAGGAGGTCCACGCGGGTATAGCCCTGCTGGCGGAACAGGTCCAGGCAATGGTCGAGCAGGTGACGGCCCCACCCCCGGCCCTGGTAGACCGGGTGGAGGGCGAACTCCTCCACCGTCGCGCGGAAGCGCCCGAGGGTGGCGCACAACACAAATCCGGCGACCGCCCCTTTCCACTCCAGGCAGAAACCCAGGTCCGGCTCCTTCTGACGGACGAGCGACAGCAGCTCGGCGGCATCTTCCACCCGCCACTCTTCGTGATAAGGCGCGTGGGAGAACGCCTCCACATAGATACGGGCGCAGGCGGAAATATCCGCCTCGGTCATCTGGCGGATGAGGGGCAGGTCGTCCGTGAGGGACGGGGGAGGGTTCATCGGCGTTCGCACCTGACTGGGGAGGGGACAAGCGGAGGATTCGCTAACCGCCCCTGATTATACCTGCTTTTCCATCCCTTTCACCCGTCCCGTTTATCCGCTCCGTCCTTCGCGGCATCGGAAACGACGAGCCGGCTGTCGAACTTCTCCCCCAGCTTTTCGCCGTTCATGGTGATGTCTATCGTCAGCGGGTAGATGTCCGGCCTGGTATCTGAAGGACAACGGAGGATAAGATTCGCTTCGTGCCGCGTGCGAGGAGGGATTTGAACCCGTACGAAGGGCGGGTCTGCCGTCCAACCCGGCGGAACGCGGATCGCCGCTTGAATGGCTGTTTCCTCCTCCCGGTGGTTGGTGAGGGAGAGGATAGCTGAAGCGGTCTGGCCGGGGGAAACATGCAGTTTATACGGCATGATCTCCACCCAGTACGGGTCGATGAGGTATTCGTATTCCGGGTAGGGGCTCAGGTCCGTCAGAACGTCGCGGAACTTCAGTGCCCAGTCGCGAAGGTGCTCGATCTGCTTGCGGGGCGAGGGGATCTCCTGCGCGTGCCCGCCGAGAAGGAGATCGGGATCCTGCTCCCGCAGCGCCTCCGCGCACTTGAGGTAGCCCTGCTCCAGGATCCCCCGGTTGCGGGCGATGAAGGCGTCGTGCCCCGAACGGTTCGGACTGGCGAACATGTTGTCCCCGGTGAAGCCGACCGCCTTCCCGTCGATCTCCCCGAAGTAGCCTGCCGCGAACTCCGTCTGACCCGGCAGGTGCAGCGCCTTGAGCCTGAACCCCTCCCACTCCAGCGTTTCCCCCTCTTTCAGCGTCCGGTGAACGGGGATCGCGTCGGCGGGGATGCCGTAGTTCGGGTGGAGGCACGTCAGGTTGCGGCGGTCCGGCGATCGGAGGGGTTCCACGACCGCCTCGTGGGTCCAGACCTCCGCCCCGTGCTTCTCGACCATGTGGGGGACCTGGAGGAGGTGATCGCCGTGGTAGTGGGAGACGAGCACGGCGTCGATCCCCTTCAGGCCGAACGCCGCTTCCATCTGCTCCAGCTTCTCGTCCAGCCAGCGGGCCGCATCGGCGAGGAAGATCCCCGCGTCGATCATCAGCCCTCGGCCCGAATCGGAGAGGAGGATATAGCAGTTGTGCCCCAGCGTGTTCCCCACGAGGCTGAACAGATGCGGGGAGATCCGCCGGACGCCGTTCACTTCGGTGGGGAGGCTCGCGCGGCGGGAGAGGAACAGGTTCTCGTCCATGTCCCAATCCCGCAGGTAGAGGGGGAGAAACGTATCGAGCCTCTGGATCATGCGATCCAGATGGCGGTGAGCGTTCCGGAGCGGAGCGGCCCCGTGGGAGGGCAGCAGAATTTCCGGATTGTGCATCCGGAGGATACGGAGGGACCGCAGCAGGGCGGTCATCCCGGCCCCGAAGCCGTAATCCCACTCGGAGTCGTAGAAGGTATCGAGCTGCCCTTCGTCACGGAGGAGGTCGCCGCTGAAGGCGACGGGCTTGCCGTCGACCCGGGTACGGTAGACCATCATCCCCGGCGAGTGCCCCGGCGCGTGATCGCACGCGATGCGGTACGGCCCCCAGGTGAAGTCGTCGCCGTCCTGGAACCGGGCGTGGACGGTGATCGGATCGCGGGGCGGGCGGGCGTAGGGCGCGCCCTCCACGGCGCACCGCTTGAACTGCCGGAAGTACCCGGCGGGGTCGGTGAAGAGGTCCGCCTCCTGCGCCGGGACCCCCACCCGCACGTTCAGGTCGGACAGCCGGGGATGCCCCTGGCACTGCTCGCGGTGATGATGGGTGTAGAGCACCCATTCCACCTGGTTGACGCCGATCTCCGGGAGGTGGCGCAGCACCTCGCCGCTGCCGAAGTCCACGAGGAGAGCGCGGTTCGCGTCCTGGAGGACGTAGACGTTGCAGGTGTCGGGATAAAGCCAGAGGTTCGGGAGGAGGGGCTGAAGCTGCGGCATGAGGCAGAAACACTCCTTTTATCTTGGGGGATGTAAAACCCTTCCTACTTCTTCACCTTTGACCGCTTCCCCTCGTAGAGATCGTCAGGCTCCATGCATGTACTGACATAAGTGAATCGGGGCAGCACCGATCTTCGCCTGCGCCCTGTTTTGGCCCGCCACTTGAGTCGCCAAGCCAAAAAAATGAAAGGAGCTGAAGATAGAGGAGAACCCTCTTGACCGGATGTGTACGTATCCATTAGCGTTAAAGCGGATTAACATAAAATTCGATATTCTGCACCCTCAAAAATTGCCGATTCCAAACACCTGTTTGCACTTTGAATGTCAGGCTGCTATAATACCAGCGACTCGCGGCGAGGAGCCTTCCGTTTTGAATGCCGAGCAAAAGCTAGAAATTCTCGCCGCCGATTATGATTTCGACCGGGTCGGCTCTCCGGAAGGCGTTCCTTCCACGCGGCAGACCGGCTCCCCGGCCTGTGAGGGGATCGGGGGAGGGCCGGGGGACTCTTCGCCACAAAAAGCGGATCATAGTCCCCGCCTGTTCAAGGTGCTCCAGTCGAACGAGTGCGTTCACTCCTGCGCGTTTTGTCCCTGGCGTTCGGGACGGGACACCAGCCGGGCGACGTTCGAGCCGGAAGAGCTGGCGACTCTCTTTCATCGGTCTCACGCCGCCGGATATGCCGACGGCCTGTACCTCACCTCCGGCGTTCGGGAGAGCGGCCCGGTCGGCATGGATGCCATGCTCCAGACCGCCGATCTCCTGCGGAAACGCCACGAATACGGCGGCTACCTCCACCTGAAGGTGCTGCCGGGGGCGGAGCGGGCGCAGGTGCAGGAGGCGATGCGCCTCGCGGACCGGGTTTCCATCAACCTGGAAACCCCGACGGAGGCCCATCACTCGGCGCTCACAACTGGCAAGCGGCTGGAAACGGACCTGATGGAGCGCCTGCGTTGGGTCCGGGACCTGTCCTCGGAGTTCCCGCTGGGCAGCGGAGTCACCACACAATTTGTCGTCGGTGCGGCGGGAGAGACGGATCGGGACCTGCTCACCCGCGCCCGCGAGTTGTATCAGGATTTCGGATTGCGGCGGGTCCATTTTTCGGCGTTCAAGCCCGTGATTCAGACGCCGCTGGAGGCCCGCCCTCCCACTCCCGATGCCCGGGAGGCTCGCCTTCAACAGGCGGATCTCCTCCTGCGCGGCTACGAGATGAATCTGTCGGAGATGGCGTTCACCGAGGGCGGCTACCTCTCGCTGCACGTGGACCCGAAGATGGCGCAGGCGTTGAACCATCCGGAACGGTTTCCGGTGGAGGTCAACACCGCTCCCTACGAGGAGTTGATCCGGGTGCCGGGGATCGGCCCCCTCTCGGCGAAGCGGCTCATCGGGCGGCGGCGGGAGCGGCTCATCCGGGACCCCCGCGAGGTCGCGCTGTGCGGGGCGATCCTCAAACGCGCCGCCCCGTTCCTACTGCTGGACGGGCGCGCGGTCGGCCACCTGGAGCAGTTCATCCGCCAGGAACTGCGCCGACTGAACACCCGGCCCGCCTACCAGCTCCCTCTCTTCGGAGAAGGAGATTAAAACAAGAAGAGGAAAGAGGCACAGGGACGAACAGATTTTCTTACACTGATTGACTTCTGTGCTTTTTATACCCTAGAGGAGTTCCCATGGCTAAAACCTTAAGCGCCCGTCAGCGGCGGATCTTAGAATACATCAAGCAGCACAGCGACGAGAAAGGCTACCCCCCGACCGTCCGCGAGATCGGAGAGGCGGTGGGGCTGCGCTCCAGCTCCACGGTGCATGGCCATCTCAAGTCCCTGGAGGCTCACGGCCACATCCTCCGCGATGCCGCGCTCACCCGCGCCATCCGGATGCCGGAGACCGAGCCGTTCACCACCCATCTGCGGAACATGGTCACCCTGCCCCTCGTCGGTCGGGTGGCCGCCGGCCTGCCCATTCTTGCGGAAGAGAACGTGGAAGAGCGATACACGCTGCCGCAGGAGTTGGTCCCCGGCGGCGAAGGATGCTTCATGCTCCGCATCAAGGGCGACAGTATGATCGAGGACGGCATCCTCGACGGGGACCTCGTCATCGTCCGGCCCCAGAACACGGCGGACAACGGCGAGACGGTCGTTGGACTGCTGGGCGACGAAGCGACGGTGAAGCGGTTCTACCGCGAGACCGGTCGGGTCCGCCTCCAGCCCGCGAACTCCTCCATGGCCCCGATCTACGCCGATGAAGTGACGATCCTGGGCCGGGTCGTCGGCGTCGTTCGCCGGATGGCGTAAGCTATTTGAAAAGTAAAAAGTGAAAAGGTAAAAGTAAAAAGGAGTTCCGGGGTTGAACTGATCTGAAGCTCTGGGGAAGGATGATCGGCAAAGCGGGGCTCTTTTTCACTTTTACCTTTTCACTTTTTACTTTCAACATGATTCTCTCCGCCCGCTGGGTCCTGCCCCTCTCCGCGCCCCCCCTCCTCCGGGGGGCCGTTCGCATCTGCGGGGACCGCATCGAAGCCGTCGGTCCCCTGCCCCGCCTCCTCGAAGAATCGGACGGGGATTCCCACCTCGATCTGGGGAACGCCATCCTCCTCCCCGGCCTCGTCAACGCCCACTGCCACCTCGATTACACCTATTTGCGCGCCGTCGGCCCCGATCTCGACTTCCCGGACTGGATCCTGGAGTTGACCCGCCGGAAGAACACCTGCGCCCCGGACGACTTCCTGAACGCCGCCCGCGACGGCGCGCGGGAGTGCCTGCGGGGGGGCATCACCACCGTCGCCGACTGCACCGACAGCGCGCACGCGGCGCAGGCCCTTCACGAGATCGGCATCCGAGGGATCAGCTTCCCCGAAGTCTTCGGGGTGGATGACCGCGACCCGATGGAAGCCTCGCTGGAACGGCTCCGGCAGAAGGAGGAGCGGCTGCAGCCATGGCTGTCGGACCGGGTGATGCCGGGGATCAGCCCCCACGCGCCCTACAGCGTCCGGGCCACCCTGTTCGAGCATCTGAACCGGCGATCACAGGACGAAAGGCTCCCCCTCATGATCCACCTCGCCGAGTCGGACGACGAGGTGCGAGCGTTGCTGGGGAAGCAGCCCTGGAAATCGCCGATCCGGGAGGGATTCGTGCAGTGGACCGCGCCTGGCGAGCGTCCTGTCGCATACATGGAGCGGCTGGGCCTCCTCCGTCCCGGAGTCACCTTCATCCACTGCGTACAGGTGACGCATGAGGAGATCGGGCGGCTCGCCGGGTCGGGCGCGGGAGTCGTCACCTGCCCCCGCAGCAACGCGTACCTCCGGACGGGGATCGCCCGCCTCCGCGAGATGCTCGACGCCGGGGTGAAGCTGGGCATCGGCACGGACGGCGCGTGCAGCTCCGGCCCGCTCTCGATCTTCGAGGAGATGCGCGCGGCGTGGCTGATCCAGAGGAGTACGGGTTCCCCGATGACGACGCGCGAACTGGTGGAAATGGCGACGCATGGGGGAGCGAAGGCGCTTGGGATGGAGGATCAAATCGGTTCGCTGGAACCCGGCAAGCTGGCGGATCTGACGGCCCTTTCGCTGGATCACCCCACAACTCAGGGCTGCGAGGACCCGTACGACGCCCTCGTGTTGTGCGGCTCGTCGGAAAGCGTCCTCTTCACGATGGTCGGGGGGCAGGCGGTCTGGGACCCGAACCGGTTATTTGCTGGGCCATGCCACGCCTACAGCGCAACCGAAAAGTGACATCCAAAGATGCACCATAAATTGAACCCTGTGAACGAAATCGCATCTGCAAAAGCAAAAACCTGCCTGTACGGATTCAAAGCAGGCCATAACCTCGGATGAGCCACTGATTCGGACGACTTGATAGTCGGTGCAGACCGACTTTGCGACCCTGTTGCCCGCGACTTGAGTCGCCGGGTACCCCTCAAGCGATTTGACAGCCCCCTAATTTTTAAGTAAACTAGCGACTTGCTGCCCTATCCGGCACAGTAACCGACTATCGTCTCCTTCTACCGTGCCGCGCGCTGTCTTCGCGGCAGCCCGTTTACCCCTTACCGGTTGTCCCGCGTCCCCACAAGAGGGTTTCCATGCGCCTGTTCTGGGAGCTCTGCAAGATCTCATTTCAGCGGCAGCTTGCATACCGCGCCTCCAACCTGGCGGGGCTGGTCACCAATCTCTTCTTTGGGGTGCTGCGGGCGGCGATCCTCCTCGCCCTCTACGACAACCGGGAGGTCATCGCCGGGCTGACTCAGCGGGACGCCGTCACCTACACCGGCCTGACTCAGGCCATGATCGCTTACCTCCACCTCTTCGGGGTGAACAACGGCCTGATGAACGCGGTCTACAGCGGCGAAGTGGCGACGGACCTCCTCAAGCCGATGAACCTCTTCCCCTTCTGGCTGGCGAAGGAATTCGGCGGATCAGTGGTCAACCTCCTCCTCCGGGGCACGACGATCATGGCTGCGTACGCCCTCGTCTTCCCGATCACCCTCCCGGATAATCCGCTACAGGGGGTGGCGTTCGCCGTCTCGCTGCTTCTCGCGTGGCAGGTGAGCTTCGCGTTCCGGTTCCTCGTCAATCTCTCGGCCTTCTGGGTGCTGAACGCGCAGGGGATCGGCAGACTCGCCTTCACGGTCTCCTGGTTCCTCTGCGGGTTCCTGTTCCCGCTCCGCTTCTTCACCTTCGTCGTCCCGGCGATCTTCCTGAACTACGCCCCCGCCCTCTACTTCCTCGGCCAGCCGGACCCGCTGGGGCTGCCCGCGTTCGCGCCGTTCCTCGCCCCATTCGTCGGCGCGGGAATCTTCCTCGCCGCAATGAGGTTCTGGCAGTACGGAATCCGTCACTATCAAAGCACAGGATCGTAACGATGAACCCGATCATCTCCGTCCGAGGTCTCGAAAAACGGCTCCGGGTCGGTAAGCACCACCGGGGGAAGCTGGGCCTCCTGCGAAACCTCGTCACCCGAGAGTACAACGTCATCCCCGCCGTGGACGGGATCAGCTTCGACGTGGGGGCGGGCGAGCTCGTCGGCTACCTCGGCCCGAACGGCGCGGGGAAGTCCACCACGCTTAAGATCCTCACCGGCCTGCTCGTGCCCACCGCCGGCGAGGTCCGCGTCAACGGGCAGGTGCCGTGGAAGGAGCGGGTGAGTTACGTCGCCACCATCGGGGCGGTGTTCGGGCAGCGAACGACGCTCTGGTGGGACCTCCCCGTCATCGAATCGCTCGACCTGCTCCAGCACATCTACCGGATCCCGCCGGACCGCTTCCGGCGCAACCTGGACCGCTTCCGCGAGCTGCTGGAGCTGGACCCGTTCCTCCACACCCCCGTAAGGTCCCTCTCGCTGGGGCAGCGGATGCGAGCCGACCTCTGCGCCGCGCTCATGCACGATCCGCCCCTCCTCTTCCTCGACGAGCCGACCATCGGCCTCGACGTGGTGGCGAAGGAGCGCATCCGGTCGTTCATCCGCCGCGTCAACGAGGAACGCGGGACGACGGTGATCCTGACGACCCATGACCTCTCCGACGTGGAGAAGCTCTGTGGCCGCGTGATAATCATCGACCACGGGAAGCTTCTTTATGACGGCGGCCTCCCCGATCTCCAGCGGCGGTTCGGGGGGAAGCGGGAGCTGGTGGTGGATTTCGCGGAGGAGTATCAGGAGATCGTCGTGGAGGGGGCGGAGGTTCTGGGCCGGGAGGGACTCCGCGCCACGTACGGCTTCGAGCGGGACCGTCTCTCCGCTTCCGATCTGATCGGGCGGCTGTCGGCGAAGTACCGGATACTGGACCTCTCCGTGCGCGAGCCGGACGTGGAAGACACGATCCGCCGGATTTACAAGGAACGGCTGCTGGATGCATGATCTGTATGGCCCCTTCAGAAAGTTGCTATCATGAGGCGAGACCAAGCAATCGCAGGGGGCGTAAATTGACTGAAGAGAATCCGAGCGTTATCAAAACTGTTCATGGGCCGAGCTCGCCCACCAGAGAGTACTTAATCACTTTCATGGTAGGCGCGTTCGTCTTTGCCTTCACCTGGATGAACCAGTACGTCTGGAGAAACCCCACTTATGAAAATTATATTGTCGTCTCTATTGGTCTGCTGTTCTTCATTCCGTTGTTATCCATCCTTCTCCTGATGCGTTCTTCCCCGGAAACGTTCGGTTTGGCCGCGGGCAACGCGCGTCTGTCATGGAGATACGGCATAGGGATGGTAATGATCATGCTCCCTTTCCTCTTTATTATCTCGCGCACATCCAGTGCCATGGATTATTATCCCCTGTTTCGACCCAAACGTTATACTCCGATGTTTCCTCTTTCGTGGGGCTATGTCATCTACTTTGAATTGCTGTATGGAATGTACCTCCTGGCCTGGGAGTGGTTCTTCCGGGGATTCCTGCTCTTCGGGCTGGCGCGAGGGATGGGAAGTTGGGCGCTAATTGCGCAGGCGATTCCATTCTGGTTGCTGCACTGGGGGAAGCCGTGGCCTGAGTTCATGGGTGCATTGGTTGCAGGGCTAGCGTTGGGGTTCGTCGCCCTGCGGACGGGATCGTTCCTGACCGGCTTTTTAGTTCACTGGGTCATTGCAATCCTGTTCGATCTGCTGGTGATGCTGGCGCTTTCCTCCCAGGGTGTAAGACTCTTCTAAGCGGAAGGTATCGCTTCAGGAATACTCCGGCATTTTCCCTCGCCAGGTCCTTGGAATGCTCTTCTCCCACAGAGCGGTCGGGGAGTTGCGCCCTTGTATCTTAGCGTTAGGGGTTGAACGTTGAACGTTCCCAT
>JAHWJO010000572.1 GCA_019348365.1 Armatimonadota bacterium
TGTGGTAGTGGCCGTAGTAGGGATGGTTCCGCTCGATCGTCCGGATGACGTCGCCTTCCATGATCTGCATGTGATAGATGTCGTAGAGGAGCTTGAACCGCTCCGAGCCGATCCGCTTGGCGAGCTCCACTCCCCAGGCGGTGTGGTCGGCCTGGTAATCGCGGTGGTCCCGCTTGCTGTTCAGCAGCTCCATGACGACGGTGACGTTCAGCTTCTCCGCGAGAGGCATGATCCTCTGGAGTCCCTTCGCGCAGTTCTCCAGCCCTTCGGCGTCGGAGATGCCGCGCCGGTTGCCCGAAAAGACGATCATATTCGGCAGTCCGGCCTCCGCCACCAGGGGCAGCAGCCGCTCCGATTCTTTCACTAGCCGGTCGTGGTCGGCCATGCGGTTCCAGCCTTCGACGATGCCACCCGGCCCGTTCGCGACCGCACAGGTGAGGCCGTGCTTCTTCACCGTGGGCCAGTCGTTCGGCCCCAGCAGCTCTACGGAGTGCAAGCCGATCTTCTTCGCCTCCGCGCAGAAGGTATCGAGCGGGATTCCGCCGTAGCACCATTTGCAGACGGACTGCTTCAGGTCGCTCTTTTTGGGCGCATCCGCCTTCGGAGGGTTCTCCGCTGCATCGGCGGCGTTCGCCACGATCAGAGTTCCGGCGGCCCCGGCCATCGCGGCGAGGGCGGATCGGCGGGTATATTTCATGGATTCACTCAATAGCTTCTCCTCTACGGCATAGATCGCATCAACAGTATTCAAGTATGCTGACTCTCCGGAACACTTCCGAGTTTCATCTTTGGAGTCTCCCGGCGATGGAGGATCTCCCTCCGGAGGGGATCCCGTTCGGAATAGACCGAAAGGATTCACTCTTCAGACGGATGGACCAGATGATGCCATGCATATCCACACCAGAGGCACAGCCGGGCTTTGGGGGTGCGAACGATCCGACCGCAGGACGGGCATCGGTTGATGAAGATCTGATCGGGACACTCGCGCAGGAGTCGGTCCTTGACCCTCTGGCGGAATCGTTTTGGTCCATTTTTCAATGCTTCCTCTATGTAAGCATTCCTCAGCAGACCCTTCCATTCAAGGATCTTTTCCGCAAAGTTTGGATTCTCATTTATCTCCGCTTTTGCCCGGATATGGATGCAAAAATTAACCTGCATTTCAAAATCCGTCATCGCATGGGTGCAGTACTCCCAGACGTAACGAATCATCACCTCTTCGTCATTGTAATCTTCTTTTTTAGAAGGATACGCCAGGGATTCCAGAAAGGGCTGCTTCCGTTCCATGAACATGACGACTCTCCCGCATTCCCGTGCGTCTACAGGAGTTCTGACTTCCAGTCATAAAAGATAAACAGGTAATAATCCATAACGTTTGACCAGAACCCCTTCAAAGGACGTATTATGAATTTTCTGCCGCCCCTGACGTTCGGCCTGCTTTTCGGAGCGGCCGTGTTGACCCTGAACCCTGCACCCGCCGCCGAGTCCGACCCTCTCACGCCTACCGCTCTGCAAGCCGAATTGAAATCCAACCCCGGAGGCCGGAGGGCCGAGGAACTCGCCAAGCGGATTCGCGGGTGGTTCGGCAAAGAGAACCTGCTCAAAGGCCCCAATCCTAAGATCAACGATCTGGAAGTCGCCTGGGCCGTCGAAGCGCCGGAGGCGAAGGCCGCGCCGCTGGTCGCCTCCACCACGAGCGACTTCCGGCTCCCCCTCCGCCGCATCGGGAAGACCGACGTGTACGCTGCCGCCGTCACCCTCCCCGAAGGCACGGGGATGGCCTGGAGCTACGAAATCAACGGCGAGAAGAAAGGCGGCGGGCAGCTGGAGGTCTACACCACCCCGCCCGAGAACAAGGAGCAGCCCGGCGTGCCCAAAGGCACACTCACCCAGCAGCCGAAGTGGAAGAGCAACCTCTTCGCCGGGACGGAGCGCGACTGGTGGGTGTACGTTCCCGCGCAGTACACCCCGGACAAGCCCGCCGCCGTGATGGTCTTCCAGGACGGCCAGTGGGCCAAGAACTATATCCCCGTCGTCTTCGATAACCTGATCGCGAAGGGGGAGATGCCCGTCACCGTCGGGGTGTTCGTCAGCCCCGGCACGTTCGCCAACGGGCGCTCCAACCGCAGCTTCGAGTACGACACCCTCTCGGACCAGTACGCCCGCTTCCTGCTTGAAGAGATCCTGCCGGAAGTCGAAAAGACCATGAAGCTCCGGCAGGACGCAGCGGGGCGCGCCATCGGAGGACTCAGCAGCGGCGGGATCGCCTCCTGGACGGCGGCGTGGGAACGTCCCGACGCCTTCAGCAAAGTCCTCTCATGGATCGGCAGCTACACGAACATCGCGAGCGGCCCCACTCGCCGAGCGGGCGGCCACAACTACCCGGCGCTCATCCGCAAGACCCCCAAGAAGCCGATCCGCATCTTTCTCCAGGAGGGGATGAACGATCTCGACAACGCGCACGGCAACTGGCCCCTGGCGAACCTCCAGATGGAGAAAGCCCTCCAGTTCGCCGGGTACGATTACAAGGGCGTGTTCGGGCAGGGGTTCCACAACGACAAGCACGGGCGGGCGCTCCTCCCCGAATCCCTGCGGTGGCTCTGGCGGGACGTGCGATAGGGCATCCGCTTGGACCGCAAATATACAGTGAGGGGACGCGGAGCTTCGCTACGCGGATCGGAACGGATTGACGCGGATTCACCCCTTTGAACCACAAAGGGCGCAAAGAACACAAAGAAGAACTTTAAGCAACCACAGATGAACACGGAAAACTCTTGAGGATAGAGGATGGAGGATAGGCCGCCTCTACAATCCTCTATCTTCCATCCTCTATCTTCTCTCCTCAAGGGGTTCATCTGCGTGTATCTGCGTTCATCTGCGGTTTCATAATGCTTTATCTGTGTTCATCATGTGCATCAAGCTAAGCCTAAAAGCTGAGGGTTGAGGGGGAGTTGATAAGAGGAAGGAACCATTTTACGCTTCTCCAGACGACATCTCCCGTC
>JAHWJO010000573.1 GCA_019348365.1 Armatimonadota bacterium
GGGTCTGGCGGAACTCCTCTCCCGCGCGCACGCCGAGCCGGAGTCCCTGTTCGTCTGCCTGCTGGACGAGATGAACCTGGCCCGCGTGGAGCATTACTTCTCCCAGTTCCTGAGCCTGCTGGAGCGCGACCCGGAGGACCGCCGGCTGGCCCTCTACTCGGCAACGTTCGAGGAGGAGTGCCAGAACGCGGGACAGTTCCCGCCGCAGCTACCCATCGGCTCCAACGTGCTGTTCCTGGGCACGATCAATGTTGATGAGAGCACACATCACTTGAGCGACAAGGTGATGGACCGGGCGAATTTCCTCCGGTTCGAGGAGGTGAACCTGTCGGGCTGGTGGGCGCAGCGCACCCGCGAGGCCGAAATCGTCCTCCCCCGCGAGATCACCTACCGGGACTGGCTGAAGTTCGTCAACCACTCGCCCCGGCTGACTCCGGAGGAGCTGGGCCTGCTGGAGCGGATCAACGCGCTGCTGCACCAGACCGGGATGCAGTTCGGCTACCGGGTGGTCGAGCAGATCGACGCGTACCTCGCCAACATCCCCCTCAAGGAGGACGGCGAGCCGATGCTGGACCGCCACAAGGCGCTCGATCTCCAGATTGCCCATCGGATCCTGCCGAAGCTGAGGGGCACGTACGAAGAGCTGCGCCCCATCCTGGGCAGCATGGGCGAGGGCCGGTCGGCGCTGGAGCGGGAGCTGGTGGAAAGCGGTCTCTTCAGCCCCGGCAGCTCGTCCTCCCTCGCGCTCATTGAGACGAAGAAACGCGCCCTGGAGCTCCACGACCACACGTTGTAAATGATGAATGATGAGTTATGAATGATAAAATCGACAGGTCGAAGCCCTGGGTAATCCGGGAGCGTTCCTACCGGTACGCTCTGGATGCGATCCACTTTTATCGCTCGTTAAAGAGCATCAGGGATGAAGCGATATGGATCATTGGAAAGCAGTATCTTCCATCTGCGACCTCCATCGGCGCGAATGTGGAAGAGGCTCAATCGGGAGAAAGCCGGGGGGATTTCCTCCATAAGATGAGTGTCGCGCAGAAGGAGGCGAGGGAGAGGCTCTACTGGTTGCGCCTGATGATGGAATCCGGCGGCGTTCCGGAGAATCAGATTCTCCCCCTCCTTCAGGAGACGGAGGAATTGACCGCTATCCTCACGTCCATCATCGTGAAAACGAAGGCCAAATCTCATTCATAACTCATCATTCCTAACTCATCATTCCCATGTCTTCTTTGCCATTTGAAGTCTACGTCCGCCATCGCGGATACCGCCTGCCCTACCCGCTTCACCGCTGGCACCTGCCCGAGGAGCGGGAGGATCCGTACGCCCCTGAAGACTTCAAACCCTCCGAATTCGATCAGGTGAACCTCATCCTGTACCGGGGAGATTCGTCCGGAGCCATCACCCTTTCCATCGAGGGGACCCCGTACCAGATCACGCTTGAAGAGGGGGAAACCTACAAGGAGCTGGCCGCGTGGACTCCCCCGAAAGACGAGGAGTCCGAAGCCGGCGAGGGGCTGTGGGGCCGGGCCGGGCTGTACCGCATACGAGTGCAGCACGAGACGGACGCCTGGGTGACGACCATCGAGGTGCAGTCCCATTACCTCTCGTTCGAGCAGATGGGCAAGATGTGCGCCGACATCGAGCGGATGTCCACCTGGGTCGCGTACGACGTTTCTCCCTACGCCCCGTCACTCGGCGCTCGCGTCCCCCGCCTGGCCCGGAACGAGGGCACGGAAGAGGACCCGGCGGTCCTCTTCGCGCTGTTGAAAGAGGCCGTTCCGGAAGCCCTTCGGACGCTCCGTTTCCTCTCTTCCTCGCCCCATCTCTCCCTCAAGCCGACCTACGTCGCCACCCGCTCCGGCGTGAGCGCCCGTTCCGACCGCCGCTCCATGCGGATGGAAGAGCGGCTGAACGAGCGGGAAGAGGGATGGACCGTCCAGCGGACCGGGGAGCTCAGTTACGACATTTACGAGAACCGATTCGTGAAGCGGCTGGCGCTGGAGCTTCAACGCCGTCTGGGTCAGCTACAAGCCCGGTTCATGGATTCCCTGGATGAGCTGGAACGCCAGGAGGACGAGGTGCGCCGCCGCCTTCGCCGCCAGTTCGGGGACCAGGAAGAGCGGATCCTGCGGGAAGAACCCCTCTGGACTCGCCCCATCCGCAATCGCCGAGGCGGGCTTCGCGCGCAGATCGTGGCGTGCGGGCGCATGCGCGATGCGCTGGCGGCGGTCATGCGGACCGACCTGCTGCGGGAGGTCCCCCCCCTCCGTGGGATCGTTCGCCCGACGAACGCCCTTCAACACGATCCGCAATACAGCCGCCTCTGGGCGATCTACCGGCTCCTGCGCCTCTCGGACCGGGGGGAGACCTCCATGGCCCACCGGTTCCACCGCCGCAGTCGCCCTTCATGGGAGCTGTACGAGATGTGGACGGCGGTCCAGGTGATGGAAGCCTGCATGCGCGACCTGCGGTTCACCCACGTTCTCTCGCAAACGATGGCGGAAGGGGGAGAGGAGGGCGTGACCTATCTCTACGATACTCCCCGCCCGGCGGTGATCCGGCTCGCGCATGAGACGGAGCCGCTCCATGTAGAGGTGATCTACGGGGGATTCATTCCGATGAGCGCAAGCGCCCTCATGCTGCATCGCCGCCCGCAGGAGAGCGTATCCGGGGAGGAAACGGAAGAGAGCGGAGTTGCAGCGAACCCGGAAAGTGAAGCTCCGGATACCGAGTGGTTCATAGATGCCCCGGGGGGAGCCGGTCCGGAGGAGGCTCCCGACCCCAAGGGGAGCGAAGGACAGGCGGAAAGTGAAGAGCGTGCCCTGAAAAATATGGAAACCGGGGAGTCCTTCGGCGTCTCTCCGGCTGAGCATTCCAGGGAGAATCCGGAAGCTTCGACGGATGCCGGAGATGGGGAGGAGGCAGAGGACCCGTACCCGGAATTGAAAGCGGATTCGGTGACGCTGCCGGCGGACCCGGCGGCGGATGAGGAG
>JAHWJO010000125.1 GCA_019348365.1 Armatimonadota bacterium
GCTTCAGGATGGTGCGGAGGTCGGCGAGCTTGAACGGCTTGGGCAGGTAATCGAAGACGCCGAGCCGCATCGCCTCCACCGTCGAATTGACGCTCGCGTAGGCGGTCATGATGACGACCTTCGTTTCGGGCGACTCCTCGCGGATGACCCGCAGCATGTCGAGCCCGGTGGTGCGGGGCATCTTGAGGTCCACCAGCACGAGGTCGAACTCGGACTCCCGCATCTTGAGCAGGCCCGCGTGGGCGGAATTGACCTTCACGACGGCATGGCCCTCCAGCTCCAGGATGGTGCCCAGGATGTCCAGCAGGCTCTTGTCGTCATCGACGAGCAAAACGCGCAGGCGCTTCTTCTCCACGCTCCTCCTCCCATTTCTTTGGGTTCGCTTCTTTGGGTTCGCTTCTCTCCGTTGACCGACTGCTTTGAGTTCGATACGGGCCTGCCTCCCGGCCCGTCCCTGGCTCCCCTTCCCTCGTCCCATGGGTACGGCATTCATAAATAGTGTAACGGATCGAGGAGGCGTTAGGAAAAGAACGGACCCTCTCCGGATCCTGACCGGACGGCGCTTTCACAGGGACGAGGTTGGATCAATCGCCCGGTGAATCCCCTGGCGAGCAGAAGTATCGCTCGCTATCAATCATCTTTAGCAGGTATTAATCGGGAATCCGACGATAATTTTGGAAATTCCCGTCAAATCCATAGACTCTGCGGTGACGGACCCGTTGCACTGTGATACATCGGCCTTGTCGCTCCTCCAAACTAACTCTCGGCCTCCCCTTACCGTCAAGGCCTTCCTTTTCATAGGGCAGGAAGACGAAGGGACTTTTAGAGATCTTCCGCTTTACGGCAACAGGTCTCCCGCATGGATACAGCGCCTCGGAAGAGGGATCTTCCTCCACCGACCGGAGCACCGGCGGAAAGGCCAACGGCAGTGAGACTCACCCCGCCTGTGCGAGCGCCGTCTTCACGTCCGCTTCCAGGATGTCCGCCGCGGTCTCGCCGGTGTACTCCTTCAGGATGCGGCCCTCGCCGTTGACCAGCGCCATCTTCGGCAGCTCCGCCGCGTCGTACACCTCCAGCGTCTTGTTGTCCGCGATGAGGGAGGGGAACTTCACGTTTCGCTTCTCCAGAAACGGCTTCTGCAGTTCCGGCGGATCGGCGGAGAGGTAGAGGACCTGAAACCCCTGATCCCCGTAGGTCTTCTGGATCGCCTGGAGGACGGGCAGCTCCTTGATGCACGGGATGCAGGTGGTGGACCAGAACGCCACCAGCCGCACCTTCCCCGCCGTGTCGGAGAGCTTCACCGTCTCCCCGCCGCGCACAGTCGGCAGCGAGAAGTCCGGCGCGGGGCGTCCCGGCGCAAGCGTGCCGGCGGCGGGGCCGGAGAGTGTGCTGTCCGAGACCTGCGCGGTTGGGGTCCCCGTCGCTGGCGGGGCCTGCGGGGATCCTGTTGCCGGGGGAGCTTCCGTCTGCTGCGGAGCGGGGTTGCACCCGATGATCCCGGCGAGGGAGAGCGACGCCAGCGCGCCCTTCAGGAGGGCCGATGGTTTCACGGGTCTAAAGAATAACACGGGTCTTAAAGGGAAAAAGAATCTCGTCACTGCGGGTTCTCCATGTCCGATCCCATTCGCGCCGCCCTCCGGCCCACCCCGGGGCGTTGAGAATCCGGGGAACGGGGACGCGCTCTCGTCCTCTCCAATTATGACACGAGCAGCGTCACCGGGGGATCCGGGGGGCCGTGCGGAGGACGGTAGGATTGTGCCCGTTCGGGCGGACTCCTTTCAACCCGGTCCCACCGTCTCCCGCTTGCGCTCATGGCATTGCGTGTTTCACGCCGTTTTACACGGTTTCACGCCGTTTCACAGGCCGGTCGCGTGTTTCACGCCGTTTCACGCTTCTTATGGCCCTCCGGGATCCCGGCTCGATCCCGGAGGGCCTTCGGGCTCCATCGAATTAGATCGGGGTAGATCAGTCAGAATGAACCTTCTCAACGCGTTCGAACTCATTCAACGGGGTGGGATCGTGATGTACCCGCTCCTCCTCTGCTCCATCCTCGCCCTCGCCGTCATGATCGAGCGGGCTTACGCCCTGCGGCGCGCGGCGGCGGACCACGAGGCGCTCATGGTCAAGCTCCGCAACCGCCTCCTCGAAGGCGACCTGAACGGGGCCATCGAGACCTGCCGGGCGACCCCCGGCCCGGTGGCGCGGGTGCTGGAGGGCGGCCTCAACGCCTCCCATCTCTCCCTCTCCGCCATCGAGCGGCGCATGGAGGAGCTCGCCCTCGCCGAGACGCCGGAGCTGCACAAGCGTCTCGTCTGGCTCGATACCATCATTACCGTCTCCCCCCTGCTGGGGCTGCTCGGGACCGTCATCGGGATGGTCAGCTCGTTCCAAATCATCGGCAGCACCGGCGCGAGCCACCCCACTGCCATTACCGCCGGGGTCGCCGAAGCCCTCATCGCCACGGCCACGGGCCTCTCCATCGCCATCGTGACGCTCGTGGGCTACAACGCCCTCACCGACCGGGTGCGCGCGATCATCAGCAATATCGAGCTCGGCGCGACGCAGCTCCTCAACCTTCTCGCCGACCTGAAGGAGAAGGACCACCCGGCGGAGCGCATGGGAGACATCGAGGGCATGGGAGAGCGGCGGTCATGAGGCTCCCGCAGCGCGAGATCAAGAAGGCGCGGATCGAGATCGTGCCGATGATCGACACGATGGTATTCCTGCTCATCTTTTTCATGATGGCGTCGCTCGCGATGACGCCGCTGTCGAGCATGAAGGTGAACCTCCCGAGGGCCGCCGCCGGGGAGAAGACGAGCCACGCGCGGGTGATCCTCACCCTTACCAACCGAGGCGAGGTCTACGTCAACCGCCAGCGGGTCACGCTGGACCAGGTGACGTCGGTCCTCCGGGAGCGGATCGCGGCGAACCCGGAGATGCAGGTCGTGGTGAACGCGGACCGATCGCTGCGGTACGATCAGGTGATCGCGCTGATGGACGCTGCGAAGCGCGCGAATCCCCGCTACATGGTCCTGGCGACGAACCCGCAAACGAAGCTGTAACGGTGGAAGTCAGACCTTTCGGCGTTTCCGATGACCGGTCGACGCCCTGACCGGACCGGGAAAGGCAGCCGGTTCTTTTCTCCTCTCCCACTCACCGGGACCGGAGACAATCTCAAGCCCAAGCAGGTAAAATATTCAATAAGAAACTTAGACTTTATCCGAGTCAGAGTCATCCGGGTGGATCCCAGCGGGATGAGACGGAACACGCCTGCCACCGCTTCGTTGTTCGTTACCGCGCATGCTCCCGATGTGGTCATAATCGGTCATGAAAGGGAGAGAACCCTCCCGCAATTTGGCTCTGAGAGAGACCTGCGGCTGAAAGAAGAGAGTGGAATATGAGAGAAATCTACGGAGCCTACACCCTCGTCACCTTCTCCGGCTGCTGCGGATCGGGCGGAGTCGGGATCGAGGATGCGGACGGACAAGAACTGCACTACCCCACCCCTGAAGGCGACACCGACCTTCACCTGTTCCCCACCGACCGCGAGGCCAGAGAGTGGATCGATGCAGGTGCAGCACTGGCTGACGATTTCGTGTGGGCGAGATAGGTTGATCTAATCCCCCTGCCCCGATCCCGGCTATCCTGTAGGGCGTATTCGATAAACTCCCGCATTCTTTCACCTCCTGGGGATCGGCGGGTTGACGGGCTTTCAGGGAAGGAAGGCATCTCGCCCCCCCGTTTGCCGACCGTAATGTTTTCCTGCGTATTCTGGGGTGGTACTTCTCATCCATTGAAGGTCCCGCTATCGGAGGGACTGGATGAAATAAACGTCGAGCATCGGATTGCCGCCGATCCGCGATGCTCTCGCTCGGATGGACGGCGTCACGAAGTAGTAGAGGCCCGCGTTCCAGCCGTCGGCGTTCGGCAGGCGAAGGTTTCGAGGCGCGTACTCCGCGTGCAGCCCCAGTTTCGAGGTGAACGGCACCACAGCCCCGCCGAAGATCCCCTGGAGGCGGTTAGTGCCCACCCCCAGGTTCACCTTGACGGGAGGAGTGGTCTTCCCCACGCCACGGGCCGGAACCACCGTCCGGCTGGCGACGAGGAAGAATGATCCTCCCGTCCTCTGGCCGCTGAACTTTTCGATGTTCGCCAGGTCCCAGACCCCCGCCGACACCGTGGGGCGATGCCGGTCCTCCGTGACGATCAAGCCCTGGAGGTTCAACTGAGTGGTCGTGGGCCCGTTCGGCGGATCGATGACGAACGCCCCGACTTCGATCCGCTCGTTCAGTCGTGCGTCGAAGCGATACAGCCGCCGCGTCTCATCGGTGGAACGCTCCTCGTGGAGGGCAAACAGCTGGATTCCGTACCGGCCCCGGGGCAGAAGGTCCGCCAGAGGGGTGGTGATCACCCGGATGGCATGCACCGGTTGAACGGCTCCCGCAGAGAGGACCGCCATCGCGATCCCGACCCGGCGCCATGGGTTAGAGAACCATCGAAGACGCATCATGGAGCTTCCCTTTCTTCGGCCCGGCCATCTGGGTCCGGTAAGTCAGCGCCAGGCACATCGGCGCGGAGAGGGCGAGGAGCACGAAGCCGGGGGCAGACGTCCTGAGCCGGTCCCGCATGACCCTGAATGACCCCGAGCACCGGTATCGGGAAGAAGCCCCAGGTTCTCCGCCTCCCCACCAGCCCGGTTACCCCGACGGAAAGGACGTGACCGCACCTCCGAGGCTAATCCGAGGCCCCTCGGAGGCTCATCCGAGGAGGAACACTCCGCCCGGCACGTCGGTAGCGTCTTTATGGCATTTCACCTGAATTTCCTTAAACCGCCGCTCGATCAGGTCCAGCGCCTCCTCCCAACCTGCCTTGTGGAAGCTGCCGTTCTCCCTGATGAGTGGGGGGGCAGCCGGTGGGGGCGACGGACCTGAAAGGGAAGCTCACGGAGGGTGAACCGGGGTAAAAGGCGGCGCTTGGCGGCGGAGACGAGTACGGGGAGGGCTCGTACTTTCGCTGGAGGAAGCGAGGGAGAACGGGTGAAAGTTGCGCGTTCCTGTCGGCATCGGTAACATGGCTCTTAGAGCTGCGGCGTCATCCCGATCCCGGGGAAAGCCAACGAACGGTTGCTGATAAATTCATTCCGCGCCCTTCTGGGGAGGGCGGTAAGCCTTCCATCTCCTCCTCTTCTCATGCCCAACGCTATCGCCATCAGGGATCGCCGGATGCTCTTCCGCACGGCCCTGGAACAGCTGATCGGGTCGGAAGAGGAGATGCAGCTCGTCGGGAGGGTTGCAGCCCTCTCATAAGCTTCGAAAGCCATGCGGCCCCTGCCCCATGTCTTCCGGATCGACTTCACTGCCTCGCCCCGAAGCGGATCCGGGAGGTGATGCCGTTCCGCCAGCGGCTCCCCGGCGTCCGGATCGTGGCGATGGCGGACCACGGCCTCATCGAGATCGACCCCTCTGTGTTCCCCCCGCGTGGGTGTGAGGGGGGAACGGCGCGGTCTCGACGGGCATGCGGTCCCGGGACCGCATGCCCGTCGAGACCTCATCGCGGAGATCGCCGCGTTTGCGGCGCACGAATCCGACTCTTCGCCTGCTCCCCCGCGCACCGGCGATGGACCGGGACGCCGCCCGTGCCCTTGATCTGCACCCTCCCTGGGACTCCTTCGGCTGCCACCGCATCGATTCCGGAATCCTGAATTTTCTTTCCTCATCAAGTGCAGCCGTGGGTCTCTTGCAAAGGAATCTTTGAAATGAAGGGGTATCTATCATTCAGTGCCTGCGCCGTTCTTGCCGGCTTCTTCATGCCTCAGAGCGATGCCAGCGCGCGGGCCACCCGGAGAGCGGAGACGCCTGCCGTCCGCCAGGGGGATAGTCGAGTGCAGAAGCCTTCAGAAACCCGGAAATCGACCACCCTCTTCTACGTGGCCCCGGACGGGAACGACGCCTGGTCCGGCGCGCTCGCCCGGGCCAATGCGAAGAAGACGGATGGCCCCTTCGCCACCCCCTCCCGCGCCCGCGATGCCGTGCGCGCCCTGAGATCGAAGGGGAAGTTGAGCGGGCCGGTGACCGTTTACCTCCGGGAAGGCAGGTACACCCTCTCCGAGCCTCTCATCTTTACGCCGGAGGATTCCGGCTCCGCCGATGCCCCCGTCGTTTACGCCGCTTTCCGTAGCGAGTCGCCGGTCCTGAGCGGGGGTCGCGTGATCGCGGGATGGAAAAAAGGCGAGGGCCAGACCTGGACGGTCGAGATCCCGGAGGTGAAGTCCGGCCGGTGGTATTTCCGGCAGCTCTTCGTGGACGGGTTGCGGCGGACTCGCGCCCGGATGCCGCTCTCCGGCTACTACCGCATGGAAGGCCAGCCCTCCACCGACGACCCTGCCCGGTTCAAGTACCGTAATAACGACATCCGGCCGGAGTGGGCCGAACGGGGCGACGTGGAAGTGGTCTCCCTGGCGAAATGGGCCGGGTTCCGCTACCCCCTCCGCACGGTGGACCCGGCGACGAAGACCGTCACCCTCCCCGGCAAGGTGTTCGAGCACATCCGGGAGAACGACCAGCGCTACTTCATCGAAAACGCGCGGGAAGGGCTCGATTCCCCCGGCGAATGGCATCTGGACCGGAAGACGGGCGTCCTCACCTACTGGCCCATGCCGTACGAGGAGATGGGCGAGGTGACGGTCATCGCGCCGGCGTTGACGGAATTGGTCCGGTTCGCGGGCGATCCGGCGAGCGGGAAGCCGGTCCGGAATGTCACTCTTAAAGGATTGACCTTCTCGCACACCGATTGGGCGATGGGAGAGAAGGGTTACCTCGATATGCAGGCGGCTTACGACATCCCCGCCGCGGTCGAGGCGAACGGCGCCGTCTCATGCGCCCTCGAACGGAACCTCTTCGTTCATCTGGGGAATTACGCGGTCCAGTTCGCGCGCGGCTGCAAAAACAACCGGATCGTCGGGAACGAGATGACCGACCTCGGCGCGGGCGGCGTGAAGGTCGGGGAGCCGCGCATCCACGACGACGAAACCGAGCAGACGAGCGGCCACCACGTCACCGATAATCACATCCACAACATCGGGATCGTCTATCCCACCGCCATTGGGGTCTGGATCGGGCAGAGCAGCGATAATCGCATCGCCCACAACCATATTCACGATACGTACTATTCGGCGATTTCCGTCGGATGGACCTGGGGCTATGGCAAGACGAACGCACGAGGGAACGTTATCGAGTACAACCACTGTCACGACCTCGGGCGGGGGCTCCTCAGCGACATGGGCGGGATCTACACTCTCGGGGTGCAGCCCGGCACCGTCATCCGCAACAACGTCTTCCACGACGTGACCTCCCACGACTACGGCGGCTGGGGCATCTACCCCGACGAGGGCAGCAGCCAACTTCTCATCGAGAACAACATTGTGTTCCGCACCAAAAGCGGCGGCTTCCACCAGCATTACGGCAGGGATAACCTCGTCCGCAATAACATCTTCGCGCTGGCGTTCGGGGAGCAGGGGCAGCTCATCCGCACCCGTCAGGAGCCGCACCTCTCCTTCACCCTAGAAGGCAACATCGTCTACTGGAAGGACGGGCCGCTGCTGGGGGACAATTGGAGCGGCGACGAGACGTACCGGATCGACCGGAATCTGTACTGGAAACAGGGTCAGCCCATCGAGTTCAAAGGGGCATCGCTGGAGGCGTGGCGGGAGCGCGGGCACGACGTTCACTCCCTGATTGCCGACCCCTTGTTCGTGAACCCGGAGCGCGGCGACTTCCGCCTGAAGCCCGGCTCTCCGGCGGAGAAGATCGGCTTTAGGCCCATCGACGTGAGCAAGGTCGGACCCCGGAAGACGCACAGCCGGGGCGGGTACACGTCGCCTCTCTCGAAGAAGCGGTAACTCTCGATGACATCGCCTCCCCGATAGAGATCTATCTGCACGGCACTGTCCCGGAGGGCTGCCCTCTTTTTAGTTGAGGGAGTGGCTTCTCCCGAAGCTCCCAGAGAGATGCGCCCCCACCGGGGAGACCGGTGACACACCGACGGCCCCCGTCCAACTCGGGCCGGGACTGGAGATAGTCCAGGGCGCAGATGCCGTTCCGCGCCTCCACCCCGGCGGGCGTGTACCCCCGTGCGTTCCACTCCCACCGCCCCTCGCGGTCAGTGCCGTGGTGGAGCCCTTCCCTCTCCCAGGTCCCGGCACAAGCTCTCGAACCGGCTAAGTGCCTCTCCGAAAAATCCTGAAATCTTTGGGCTTCTTCGGCTGTATCTCTGTTGTTCGGACGGCCAGTCGTAGTGCCGCCGTCCCGGCGGCACGCCCGCGAGACGCGGGCGCTACACTTTTCGGAAAAGCTCTAAGGGTCCCGGTCGGAGGGCGAACCTTCTTCGGGACTTCTAACCGCTCGGTAGGACTTTGGGCCACGGACGGCAAAATAGAAGACGAAACCGGTTTTAACGACCGGATGTATTCAAGATTCGCCGGGTTTCCGTGAGGAGGATCGCCTTTCCCCGTTAAAACAGAGGGAAAGAGACGCCGGAGATGAACAATCCGCCCCTTTCCGGCGTCATAAAGCTGTCCCCTCTCTTCTTTCCATTTTCCATGCCGACGACGAGACCTGACTTGAAGCTCCCTGTCCCTGGCCGCCGCCCGTCCCGCTTGCGGGCTCCCGTTTACCGCATCCTGTTCCTGTCCTGCTGCCTCGCCCTTTCCGCGCCGCCTCCCGCCTCCGGCCAGGGCCTCTCCTTCCAGGTGAAGGCGGGGCTGGACGGCCAGATCCAGGCGGGCCGGTGGATGCCGGTCGTCGTGGAGGTGCGGAACCGGGGCCCGCACGTCACGGGCGACATTCGCGTGACGCTGCCGCGATCGGACTCCCGTTTCACCGTCACCACCGTCGAGCCGCTCGACGTGGCCGAGGGCGCCCGCCAGCGCCACACCCTCTACGTCAAGCCGGAGGATTTCAGCTCGGAGATGAAGGTGACGGTCGCCGCCGGGCGCGACCGCACGCAGCAGTCCCTCAAGCTGGGCCGGCTCCGTCCCCTCCATGAGGGCGATGCCCTGATTCTGCTGCTGGACTCCCGCCCGGCGGGCCTCAGCTTTCTGTCGGGGATGCCGCTGGCCCGCTCCCCTAAAGCCCGCGCCCAGGGCAACCCCTCCGGCGAGGCGCGCGTCGCCTACCTGAGCCGCCCGGAGGACCTGCCGGACGACCGGCGCGGGCTGAACCTGGTCCAGATCCTGGTGTGGGGCGACCTCTCCCCGGACGCGCTCCCCCCGGAGCGTCTCCAGGCCGTCCGGGACTGGGTCCTCTCCGGCGGCACGCTCCTCCTGACGGGCGGCGCGGACTACCGCCGGCTCCAGAGCCCGGCCCTGGCGGACCTGATGCCCGTCACCACCGCCGGAGTCGAGACGCTGAACGGCCTGCCGCTCCCCGCGTTCAACGCCCGCATCCACGGGACGGTGGCGGCGACGGTCACCCGCCTGAAAGCGGGGGCCGAATACGTACCGGGAACCCAGGACCGGGTGGTGCGGATGCCGCTGGGCCTGGGCCGGGTCCTCTTCACCGCCTTCGACCCGACGGCGGATGCGGGGGGCGGGGACCCGCGGGCGCTCTGGAAGGGCCTCCTGAAGCTGGCCTCCCCGGCTCGCGCCGTGGCCTCCCCGACGAACCCTTACGTGTCGTATGGATCCTACGGCCCGGTCGTCACCGGGGACCTGTCCGACGTGGCGATGCAGATGCCCTCGGTCGGCGCGCCCTCCTTCGCGTTCCTCGGGGGCTACCTGTTCCTCTACCTGCTGCTCCTGTCCCCGGTCAACTACTTCGTCCTCCGCCGGATGCGCCGCCAGGAGCTGGCGTGGGTCACCTTCCCCGCCATCATCGCGCTCTTCACCCTCGGCTCCTACGGCGCGGGGTACGCGATGAAAGGGGGGGACCTGAAGGTCAACGAAATCACCCGCATCCGCGCGGGCGTCCACGCGGGCCGCGCCCCCGCCGTGACCCATGTCGGCCTCTTCTCCCCCCGGCGGCACGCCTACCGCGTCGATGCGGAGGATCCCGGCGCCGTCCTCGCGCCCGTGGACCCGTCCGACTGGAGCGGCGCCCCCCGCCCCGCCTCCGGCTACACCTT
>JAHWJO010000126.1 GCA_019348365.1 Armatimonadota bacterium
GTATGGCCGGGGAGTGGCAGGCCGATGTCGTCGTTACGTCCGGAAACGACACCGGGACGGCGACCTATGTCTTCACGGTACCGAATCAGTGAGGCGGCACGTTGTCGACACGGGAAGCGCACCACTCGACTAATGGGGCGGCTGAATAAACTTCTCCCGTCTAATTTAGACGGGAGAAGTTTCTGTGCGGGGGAAAGCCGGCTCTCCTCTTCCGGGGGGAGCCGTGAGGATGAAGCAATGGGGGCCGCATTCGCGGCTACGGCTGGCTGGCGGCATGACTGTCGGTGAACACACAGAGGGTCTTGCCCCTGGGCCCTCCTCCGATTTCATGGACAGAAAGTACAGTTCTCATGCTGATTTCGTGTGGAGAAGCAAGAGAACCTGTCCAGCAACAGCTTTCAAACTTCCGGTGGAGGGGCTTCGGGTCGCTCCTGGACCTCAATCACGTCCGGTTTCCGGATGCCCGCCTGGTAGAGCTGGACCCCCCGCCCGGCGATGATCGAGCCCGCCAGCCCCATGACGAACAGCAGCCCGATCCGGCTGATCAGCGCCATGCCCATGACGGTGGCGTTACCGGTTTCCGCGAGGGGGCGCTTCAGGTCGGCCATGGCGAGGAAGAAGACGGCCACCAGGAGGCCCACCCCCACGAAGAAAGTCAGCATGCCGATGATGCGAGCGGATTGAAGGGAAGTCATGAGGGGATATCGACGACGTAAACACTTGGTGGCGGTCCCGGCTTGCTCCGGTTGCAGGGATGATCGGATGATTTCTGTAGCGATAAGCTTCTCGCCGGCGTTACCAGGGCGAGCGCCGGTTGTGTGTAACGGCGTGCGAGGGCCGGGATTTGGAGCGATGGCGAACGTCCTGCCAGGTGGCGGCCATGCAGTAGCGGCCCATCTCGTAGTACATGCGGAACCGCGCCGCGCTTCCCTGAAGCGGGCCGAGTTTTTCCTCTTTCAGCGGATGGGTGACGCCTTCCAGCACCACGCTCTCGATCCGCAGGCCGCGACGCCGGGCATGGAAACCGATCGCCATCTCGACCCCGTAGCGGACTTCCTGAATATCGGGCAGCGAGAGGAAGAAATTGCGGGAGACGACCCGCTGCCCCGTGATCGACGGCGCAAGGTACTGGGAGAGATCGGTGAGGAGCCGCCCGCCGTGGAAGATCCCCACGGACATATCCGCTTCGCCGGTGTAAATCGGCTGGAGGAGCCCCTGGACGTGGGTGGGTGTCAGGCCGATGAGGTCGGCATCGAGGAAAAGGAGCCAGTCCGCGCGGGCCCGGAGGGCGCCGGCGTACATCGCGGCGGCCTTGCCCTGGTTGTAAGGAAGCTGGAGCGCTTCGACTCGCGGGTCCTCCTTCACGGCCTCATACGTGCCGTCCGTCGAGCCGTCGCTGACGACGATCAGTTGATCGACCGAGCCAGCCTGTTTCAGAGCGTCCACCACGCCGCGGATGCGCCGCACTTCGTTGTAAGCGGGCACCACTGCCGCTATGGTCGCTGTGGGTCGTTCCATCCATTGCCGGGGAACTCTCTCCAGGAGCTGGGGGCCACCCTGGTTCATCGCCGCTCCTCCCTTCGCTGATTATCGAGTCGCGTAAGATTCATCCCTGCCGGTCCGAATCGAATCATAAGATCATTGTATTCCCGGATGGGAGAGGACTCCTGGCCCGTGTTGATCGTTGAGCGTTGATCACCGGATCGGGCCGGTCGCTGTCCACCCGAAACATCATAACCGGCAAGCCGCGGAACGTAAAGGCACTGCGCGGAATAACAGAATAATTGTGGGGAGAGATCCCCATGATCTTTAGACGTGGGATCGGAAGAAACGCGATCCCCGTGCTCTGTTCCTCAAGCATCGCCCGGCGGGCAGAGGCGAATCCGGGCTGACCTTCCAGTGATCCCCAGTGATCCCCAGTGATCTTCGGTGATCTTCGGTGATCAGGAGAATGAGCGATTCAACTCGTTATAGTGAAGGGGACGGGGAGGATGCAACGGGGAGCCGCCAGTAAATGCGTCGTTGTAGGCCGTGTCTCACTCCCCGGATTCGGAGGAGCCGAGACGACAAAAGGCCGGAGGGGCTCGGCAGGAAGCTCCCCTGCTTATCCCTCCGGCCTCTTTCTACGTTCGCATTCCGTGGCCCGGCGTTGCCGATTTATAGAAGAGCGTTACCGGCGCGGCACCGGCGCGCCCAGAATGATCGTGTACCGGCCGTCCCGGCGATACTTCCGATTGTCGCGGAGATACCGGTCATCCCGGTCGTCCCGGTTGGAGCTGCCGTAGCGGACGTTGGAACGGGTCGCGCTGGAAGTAGTCGTGCCGCCGCTTCGACGCGCTTCGGAAGCGTACTGCCGTGCTCGGCGGACCCGCTCCCCGGTGGAGGGGTGCGAGGAGAGCCAGATCGGGGCGCCTCTGCCCCCGCTCCGCTCCAGCACTTGCAGGAACTCCGGCAGGCCGTACGGGTCGTAGCCGGCGCGGGTCGCGAACCGAATGCCCAGCTTGTCCGACTCGTATTCGTCGTTGCGGCTGAACTTCAGCGCATAGATGTTGCTGAAGAGCCCGGCGATGTCGCGGGTTTTGCCCTTCGTCAACAGGCCGATGAGGAGGTTCCCCGTCATCTGTTTTTCCATCATCTCGGTGTGGTGCTTCGCGCTGACGTGGGCCACCTCATGCGCGAGGACGCCCGCCAGCATGTCCCGGTCGCCCCGGACCTGGTCGATGAGGCCTCGGAAGACGTAGATGATCCCGCCGGGCAGCGCGACGGCGTTGACCATCGGATCATCCAGAACTTTGAACTGCCAGGGCAGGTTGGGTCGATTCGAGACCCGCGCCATGTCGTGGCCGATGTCCTGCACCATGGAGTTCAGGCGGCGGTCCCGAGAGACGCGGTACTTGGATTCGATATCGCGGGCCGCTTGCCGCCCGATGTCGATCTCCTGCTTTTCGCTGATGGACAGGAGACTGATGGCTTCCGCCGGCGGCGAGAAGCTCAAGCCGATGGAAGCCACAAAGCCCAGCGCCATCGGCATCCAGAATCGTTTTCGCATACATTTCTCCTTGAGAACGCCTGAGACGCCAGCGCGCTCCCTATCGGTCCCCTCGTCAGTTTATAGTGGTAACAGTTCTAAGACTCCCGGGGGGGAAAGGCGTTCCCTGTGACCCCTTCATGCCCGATGAAAAGTGGCCGGATTTCGATAGTTCGATAGGACGAATCTCCTCCGACCTCCGAGTCCGTCAGTGGCCTCCGTGCGCATGCGCCTCAAAGCGGTCCGCGAGGCGCTGCTCCCAGCGGAGAAACTGGAGCGACGGGGCGGCCAGGGCGCCGCGTCCGGCCTGGATCCAGCGGTGGTTGGTGCGGTTCACGCAGCCCCAGCGGTACTTGTAAGGTTCCTGGCCCCGGAGGAAATCGAACTCCCAGCACCCTTCCCTCACGGCGGACTCCATCGCATGCGCGGTCAGGAGCGTGCCGATGCTGTAGCGGGAAAGGTCCGGATCGAATCCTCCCAGATAATAGTACCCGACCCCCGCGAAGCTAAAACAGTACAGGGACGCGACGGTGGTCCCGTCCAGACGCAAAACGTGGAGTCGGAGCGCCTCCTGCTCCAGCAGCCCCCGCGCGGCCTGGCGGTGGAACGATTGCACCGCGCCGCCGAAGAGGACCCCCGGCTGCCAGCGCGACCGCCACCTGCGGGCGTGGAGGGTGAAGAAGTTCGTCATCTCCGTTTCCAGGTCGTCGGGACCTGCGAGGGCGAATTCCACCGCGTGCTCGCGCTCCAGCACCCGGCGGGCGTATCGGAGGTTGCTCCGCAGCTTCTTGCCGAACTGGGCGTGCAGCTCCTCCACCGTGGGGGGCAGCGGGCGGTACGGCGCGACCGCCTGGGGGAGGAGGGCGGCATGCCGGGGAGCGCCGAACACCGGCGGAAGCGGCGAGTCCTCGCGGAGCTGGTGGAGGTCCGCCACGTCCCAGAAGCGGTTCGAGCGCGAGGAGAGGTAAGCGGCGAGGGCGCGGGCGACTCCCTCGTCCTCGCTGGGGCGGACGAGCGGCCCCAGGTAGTCGGAGACGCCGGTCCCGATCCATTGGAGGCGTCGCAGCGGCAGGCCATGGGCTCGCCGGACTCCCAGCGGCGCGATGCCGACGACCTCCCGCCAGCGGGTGAAAACGAGGGTGCGAAGGGAGGTCCCCCGGCCCAGGTGGTCGAGCCACGCCTGCTGCCACGGCCAGGACTGGAAGACGGTTGGGGCGGCCCCGGCTTCCTCCAGCCGCCGCCACTCCGGTTCCAGGGCATTGAATTCGCTGCGATGGGTTATTTCCTGAAGGGTGATCACGCCCTCAGTGTACCAAAAGATGGAGTCAGGGGTCAGGGGTCAGGGGTCGGGGGTCAGGGATCAGGGGACCCCGCCCATTCGACCGTGTACGGCAGGACGATAGGTTTAGGCCATAGATACAGATCATGGCTATGACGGATGTCCCTGACCCCCGATCCCTGACCCCTGTCATGGGCCGACTCCCCGCGCGAGGAAGCCGCCGTCCACCGCCAGGATCTCCCCGGTGGTGAAGCTCGCCGCCGGGCTGACCAGATAGACCGCCGCGCCTGCGATCTCCTCCGCCTCCCCGAACCGCCCCGTGGGGGTGTGGTTCCGCAGCCACTCGCCGCGCGGGGTGCCCTCCAGCAGCTTACGGTTGAGCGGGGTCGGGAAGACGCCCGGCGCGAGGGCGTTCACCCGGATGCCGAACCGCGCCCAGTCGTTCGCCAGCGATTTTGTGAGCTGCGCCACTCCCGCCTTGCTCGCGCCGTAGGCCGTCACCTCCGAAAACCCGACGAAGCTCGTCAGGCTCGCGATGTTGAGGATCGCGCCGCCCCCCCGCTCCTCCATCATCCGGGCGGCGGCCTGGCAGCAGAGGAACGTGCCGGTGAGATTCACCCGGATCACGTTCTCCCACTCCTCCAGCGTCACCTCCAGCGGGTCCTTCTTCTGGATCGTGCCGGCGGCGTTCACCAGGATGTCGAGCCGCCCCGGCTCCTCCCCGATCCGGCGGAAGGCCGCCTCGATGGATGCGGGATCGGCAACGTCGAGCGCCATGCCGGAGTGCCCCTCGCCGCAGGCGGCCAGCTCCCCGACGGTTTCCTCTACCTTCGTTGCGTCGCGCGAGCCGACCGTCACCGTCGCTCCAGCCTGCGCCAGCCCCCGCGCGATGGCGCGTCCCAGTCCGCTCGTCCCGCCCGTCACGAGCGCGATTTTCCCGGTGAGATCGAATCCTTCAAAAGCCAACGTGCTATCCTCAAAGAGTAAGGGGTGCTCAGGGTGCGGGCCGGAAACGGTCCGACCCTTGCTTCCCCGCCACATCCGAATGTCCTCCCCGGATCGACGGCCCTTCCCTTGACTGGCGCGCCGCAGGGGGGGCCGTTAGGAAAATGCGTCGCAAGGAGGATGCCTCAAAGGCGGATGCGACGGCAAGAGGAATAATGCTTCCGAACGGGTAAATACCTTAGGACGTACGCAAGAACACCCGCCCCTGCCCTTCCGAGTGGAGGGATTCCCGCACGTCTCCATACGAGCGGAGAGACTCCCTTCCATGTCATTCCGAGCGGAGTGGAACGCAGCGAGGAATCTGACCCCAAGAGAGATCAATTCTCAAGGGTACGGCCAGATCCCTCGCGTACGCTCGGGATGACAGGAGGGTATGGATCGGGAGGACAGAGATGGTTACCGTTTGCGTATGTCTTTTACCTGTAACGGCTCCGATAGAGGACGAACGGTAACGAAGAGGGCGATTAGAGATAAGGAGGACGCTCATGGCGGAAGTCGATATCCAGAAGCAGCCCGGCGGGCATCCCGCTCACCCCTCGCACGCGGGTCATCACGAGCATCACGACCCGGAGATCGAGATCGAGACGCATCCCTGGATGTTCGCCATCCTGCTGACGGCGTTTGCGGGTCTGCTGGCCTACGTGATGTACTCCTACACGCAGATGTCGGTCTATCCCTCGATTTCCTTCCGGTAGGCGAGGATCCCTTCTCCGACGCCTGACTGCATTTCTCGCAAGATAAGGGAGATGAACCTATGCTGAAACGGACACCTGCCCTCCTTCTCGCCGCGTTGCTGGCCCTCAGCCCCCTCGCGGCGCGCGCCGCCGAATCCCCGACGGCGGCATTCCGGAAGGACCTGAACGCGAAGCACGCCCGGTACGCCCAGTTGCTGAAGGCCAAGAATTTCGAGGGGCTCCACCGGTACATGCGGGGGATCACCACGCCCGATTTCCGCCTGGTCACCGCCAACGGCAACACCCACACGCTCGACGAGTGGATCGCGAGCTCGAAAGCGGCGTTCGCTCCGGCCAGGCGGGTGGACCGCGCGCAGTTGATCACACAGACCGCCCTCGTGAAAGGGAACACGGCGACGGCCCGAACCTACGGCAATTTCCGGTTCGTCCTGGTCGATGAGCACGGCAAGCCGCACCACATGGACGTGCGGGGCGTTTACCAGGAGACTCATGTGAAGACTCCCTCCGGTTGGAAGCTCAAGCGAGTGAAAGACCTCTGGGAGACGATTCGGATGGACGGCAAGCCGGTTCCCGCGTCGCCGGTGAAGGCGAAGACCGCGCCGGGAAAACGCCCATCGGCTCACCGCCCGTCACGCGGGACTCATACGGACAAAGGGCACGGCAAGGCCCATTCCCGCCACTAACGTCTTCCTTTGCACCTGCATCATCCGTGTCGAGCCCCGGGCTCCTCACGAGGCGCCGTTACCCCGTACGGGAGAGCGCGACTCGTGGAACCCGCCGACCCTCGCCAGACCGCCCGGAGATACGCTCCCGGATTGCCGCGCTTCATGGACGAAAGAGGCCCCATGGTATCGCTGAATATCACTCCACAAGAAGTCGAATCCGGAATCCTCTCGCCGGATCATCGCGAATCTGCCGTCCGGGCGATCCGGCATGACGGCTTCGTCGTCCTGAACGATGTGATCGACCGGGAGCACCTCGCCTTCCTCCGCGAGAAGATGCTCGAAGACGTGCGGGAGATCCTCGCGCGCGAGGACACGCCGTTCAACTTCAACACCTCCAACCTCCAGCAGGACCCGCCCCCCTTCCCGCCCTATCTCTTCCGCGACATCCTCCTCAACGACATGGTCATCGCCGTGACGAAGGCGGTGCTGGGGCCCGGCGTGAAGAACAGCTACTACAGCGGGAACACCGCGATGACCAGCACGCTGCGGCAGCCGGTCCACCCCGACGTGGGGCAGCTCTGGCCGAACCTGGAAGCGGCGACCCCCACGTTCGGGCTGGTCGTCAACGTCCCGATGGTGGACATGAGCCCGGAGAACGGGAGTACGGAGCTCTGGCCCGGCTCTCACCTCGACACGTCGATGCCCGTCGGGCGGGACATCAAAGTGCCGGAGGAGCTTCTGGAGGAGCGCCGCAAGATCATGCCGCCGTTTCAGCCGTCGGTGCGGGCGGGGAGCGTCCTCATCCGCGACATCCGGCTCTGGCACGCGGGGATGCCCAACCGGACCGCCACGCCCCGGCCCATGATCGCGATGATCCACTGGATCGGCTGGTGGAGCGACGGCGAGAAGCTGAAGTTCCCCCGGGGAACCGAGGAATTCTTCCGCCACCCGGACCTCCACACCAATGCGACGTTCGTGGATGGCCTCATCGACTACATCCATCATCCCCACGCCTACGATTTTGAGAAAGAGAACTCGGATGAGGAGCCCAAAGCGGAGACCGCCTCCATGAGGGGCTGAAGCTGAAACCTTCGGCTATCACTCCGGCCATATGTTTTCGAAAAGGGAATCATCCCTATAAAGGAAGCCTTTATGAGCGCAAACACACCTTCCGCCCCTACCGTAGATATCAAAGATTTAGAAGTTTTCGCAGAAAACTTGGACACAAAGAGGGCCGCCGAGGTTTATAACGAGCACGGTTGCCTCGTTGTGCGGGGATTGATGAAGCGCTACGTTCCCGATCTACAGCGCGATATGGAGGCGGCGGCTCAACAGGCGATCTCCCTCCTCGATCAGGTGCGGGAGGTCCCGGAGGGGTGGGTCACGCCGGACGGCACCCTGTTCCTTCCCGCCCCGCCCCACTATCCCCGCGACAAGCAGATCATGGTGTTGGCGGTCAACTACACGAACAGCGGGGCGTTCTTCCGCGCCAGCTTCGACGACCGGGCGCTCGACCTCGTGGAGGCGATCCTCGGCCCGAACATCGAGCTGTTTATGAACGGGCAGTGCCTCTATAAAGAGCCGGTGGGCGGCCATCCGAAGAAGCTGCATCAGGATTCCGCCTATTTCGAGCACCGGTACGACGGCCCGGTGGGGATCCTGAGCTACGTGGTGGACACGAACCTCCAGAACGGCGCATTGCACGTCGTCCCCGGCTCTCATCGGCTGGGGCAGCTCCGGCACGTCGATACCTTCTCCCACCTCGGTCTGGACGAGGACGAGTGGCCGTGGGAGAGCGCCCTGCCCGTCGTGGGCGAGGCGGGAGATTCGATCTTCTTCCATTACCGCACCATCCACGGCTCGCAGGAGAACCATTCGGAGAGGCCGCGCCCGGTGTTCATCAACCGGTACCGCCGCCTGGACGATTACGTCGTCATCGGCGGGACGAGCGCCGCCAACCGCGCCGAGGCGGAGAAACGCGCGAAAGAATCCCCTCAAGTGAAGAAGGGCGACCGGGGCCTGATGGTGCGCGGCTTCCGTCCGTACGAGCCGTTATAAGCCTCCCACGGCATGCGAAAAAGAACGATTCCGGAAGGAAAAGCGCGACGATGCCGGAAAAAGTACGACGGAGCCTCGGTCAAAGATCTGTCGCGTGTGCCGGATCGGGCATGGTTTCTTCACGGCCCTGTTGCTTCAAAGGAGGAAACTTTCTCTTCCCAACGACCGATGATAGGTGCGGGCGTCTCGGGCCGCAGCCTTGATTCCGCAGGGGAGAAGTGATATAAACGAGATGACTTTGGCGACCGTCGCCTCCCTTCATCATGAGGCCAGGCGACCTCCCAGACCCCTGGGAGTGACGGTTAAGCCTTTTCACGTACTCTTCTCCTCTACCAGCCGCCCTTTAAGCCCTTATTCTATCTTCTTTCGCTTAAACCCACGGCTGACGAGAGAGAGGCGCGTGATGAGCGTGACGGCGATTCCCCCGGTCGAAGCGGCCTTCCAACGGGCGGTCGATTACAAAGTCCATGGGTTGTATGACGAGGCCATCGAAGGGTTCCGGCTCCTCCTTGCGGACGAACCGGACCACGTCCGCGCGCGGATGGAGCTCGGCCTGGTGTACGGATTCATCGGCCTGTTCGACGAATCGATAGAGGAGCTGCAACGCGCGGTCCTCCTGGATCCCGAAGGATTGGAAGCGCGGGGACATCTCGCGATGACCTATTGCATGCTGGGCATGGTCGATGAGGCCCGCGCCGAATTCGAGCGCATCCTCGCCGCCGACCCGGAGAACGACGAAGCCTTGCAGCAGATGGCCTATCTTTCTTGAACGGGACCTTGAAACGGAACCTCGGCCCCGACCCCTGCGCCGGACCGGGAAGGGAGCCAACATCCATGCCGCCTTCCCGGCGGCATTCCCTTGGGGGAGAGACGGGCCGTCCTGCGGATGCCCCTCGTTCCGTACGTATTCCGCTTTCATATACATTTACATTCATATACATTCAAACGCAGTAAGGAGTATTCATGCATCGCCTGACTCACAGCGTCCTGGGCATCATGCTCATCGTCACGACCGTCGGCGCGCTCGGCCAGATCCTGCTCAAGGTCGGGATGAGCCGCGCGGGGAAAGATCCGACGCTGATCGGGATCGTGAAGATCATGCTCACGAACCCGCTGGTGTTCATGGGCCTGGTCCTCTTTGCTATGAATACGATCCTGTACCTGCGGGTGCTCCAGCAGCATCCGCTCAGCCTCGTCTACCCGATGATCGCGTTCAGCTACGTCGTCGTCACCTTCCTCGCGTGGGCGTTTCTGGGCGAGCGGATCCCGCTGCTGCGGCTCGTCGGCCTCGCGACCATCGTGGCGGGGGTCCTGATCCTGGCGGCCAG
>JAHWJO010000127.1 GCA_019348365.1 Armatimonadota bacterium
AGGGACGGGGAGACGAGTAGACGGTAAGACGGGGAGTTGGTCTGCGGCGTTTCTCCGGCTGACCCGAAGTTTCTTCACCCCGTCTCCCCATCACCCCCTCAGGGGTTCAAGGGGTTCTCTGCGCCTCTGCGCCTCGGCGGTGTTCTTTCTTCTCTGCTCTTTATCGGCGGTTGCGGGTCCAAAAGATGGAGTGGTGGTGGCGGGCTCCCCGTACGCCGCGCAGGTGGGGGCGGAGATCCTGGCGCAGGGGGGGAACGCCGTCGATGCCGCTGTCGCCACCGCCTTTGCGCTCACGGTGACGGAGCCGGGAATGTCGGGGCTGGGGGGGCGCACGGTCATGCTCGTCGGCTTCCCCGACGGAAGTGTTGCCGGCTTGAATGGGGGAGTGGCCTGGCCGGAGAAATGGGTCGCCCTGAGGAAATCGGGCGCGAAGATTCCCCGCCCCAAAGGCTGGGGACAGGTCGCCGTGCCGGGCACCCTCGCGGCGCTGGCGGAAGCGAACCGGAAGTGGGGGAACCTCCCCCTGTGGCGGCTGATCGCGCCGTCCGTCTCCCTCGCCCGCAACGGGTTCGTCCTCTCGAAGCGGCAGGAGGCCTGGCTGGCGAGCAACGCGAAGGCGATGTCCGCCGACCCCGCGCTCCGGGCCATCTTCCTGCACCCGGACGGCTCTCCTTACAGCGCCGGGGAGCTTCTCCGGCAGCCCGATCTCGCCCGCACGCTGGAGATGATCGCGGAGAAGGGGCCGGAAGTCTTCTACCGGGGCATGATCGCCCAAAAGATCGTGGAGGCGATGGAGAAGCAGGGAGGCTACGTCACCCTCGTTGACCTGAGGAACTACCGCGCGACTCCGGCGGAGATCGCCCAGATCCGCTACGGTCCCTACCGGATCGCCTCCATGGACCGGCCTGCGATGGGCCGAGTGCTGCTCTGGTGCTTGAGCATCATGGGCCGACTCCCGAAGACTTACACCCGGCTGGAGGACGTGCAGGCGCAGGCGGAAATCCTGAGCCTCCTCCCCCAACTTCTGCATGACCGGCCCTTGGTGAGAGATTACGGGAAGGCCGTCGCTCCGGGGCCGCTGCTCACGGAGGAGAACGCCCGCCGTGTGGCCGAGGCGATTCGCCGCAATATTGAGAACCGGACGACCGGCATCCCCCGGCAGGCTCCGCCGAAGAAGGAGTATCAGACCACGCACCTGACCGTCTCGGACCGGAAGGGATGGGTCGTCTCCCTCACCCAGACCATCGGGGATTTCTTCGGGCCGAAAGTCGCCCTGCCGGGGTACGGGATCACCTTCGCCAGCACCATGGGCTCCCTCGACGATGAGGACGTGTCGCAGGGGCCGTTCTCCTCCATCGCCCCGACGTTGGTGTTCGATGCCGGGGGCCGGCCCCTCATCGGGGTGGGAGCGGCGGGGGGAGACCGTATCCCCGGCGCGATCTTCCAGATCCTCCACAACGTGCTGGATCGGGGGATGGAGATTACGAGCGCCGTCAACGCGCCGCGCATCGCGTTCGAGTCGGACTCGAAAAGGAACGAAGTCTATCTGGAAAACGGGGAGGAGCCGGAAATCCGGGCCCTGATCGAAGGGCTGCGGAAGCGGGGCATCCCCGCCGCGCCGCTCCCGAAGAGCGAGAGCGTCGCCCGCGCACACGCCCTCATGCGCACCCCGAACGGGGAATGGATCGGCGCGCCGGACCCGCGCTGGATCGGCATTGCGGCGCATCCCGTGAATCTGGAGGTCATTGAGACTCAGAGGCTTCCCCGGCCCTCACCGGAGAGGAGACTGCCGGGGAAGACCCCTCTCGCGCCCCTGGAGCCTCCGTTACCGGCGAGATAGCGCCGCCGACTTGACTTGGATGCTGCTTTCGCTCCGGTTGCTTGCCGGGGATACAGGCGAGTGGTAAGATGAGGCGGATTCGATTTTACGTGTGAAGGACGTGACGTTGGAAAAGAATATCCGGAGCATTCTCGCGACCGACTGCGGCAGCACCACCACCAAGGCGATCCTCATCGAGTGGACGGGGGACGAGTACCGACTCACCCACCGGGGAGAGGCCCCCACCACCGTCGAGGCCCCGTTCGACGACGTGACCGTGGGGGTGCGCAACGCCGTCCGCGAGGTGGAGGAGCTGTCGGGGCGCAAGCTGCTGAAGGAAGACGGCCTGATCGTCCCCGCCACCGGCGATAAGGAAGGCGTGGACCTCTACCTCTCCACCTCTTCCGCCGGGGGCGGGCTCCAGATGATGGTCGCCGGGGTGGTCAAGGCGATGTCCGCCGAGAGCGCGGAGCGGGCCGCACTCGGGGCCGGGGCCATCGTGATCGATACCGTGGCGGTGGACGACGGGCGCAAGGAGTACCAGAAGGTCGAGCGCATCCGGCAGGTCCGGCCCGACATGCTGCTGATGTCCGGCGGGACCGACGGCGGGACGATCACCCACCTCGTCGAGCTGGCGGAGATGGTCGTCTCGGCGGACCCGAAGCCGCGCCTCGGCGTGGGGCTGAACATCCCGATCATCTACGCCGGGAACAAAGACGCCGCCGGGGCCGTGGAGAAGGTGCTGGAGAACCGGGTGGACCTCCACGTTGTGGACAACCTCCGCCCCACAATGGAGAAAGAAAACCTCCTCCCCGCCCGCGAAGCCATCCACGACCTCTTCCTCGACCACGTCATGCAGCAGGCTCCCGGCTACGGCAAGCTCCTCGCCTGGGCGAGCCGGGGCATCATGGCGACCCCGAACGCCGTGGGGGAGATCATCCGAACCATCGCCAAACAGCGAAATATCGACGTGCTGGCGGTGGACATTGGCGGGGCGACCACCGATGTTTTCAGCGTCTTCGGAGAAGTGTACAACCGGACCGTGAGCGCGAACCTGGGGATGTCGTACTCGATCTGCAATGTGATGACCGAGGCCGGAATCCCGAATATCTTGCGGTGGATCCCGTTCGACCTCGCCGAGGAGGAGCTGCGGAACCGGCTCCGCAACAAGATGATCCGCCCAACGACCGTGCCGCAGACGCTCGACGATCTCTACGTCGAGCAGGCGGTGGCACGGGAGGCCCTGCGCCTCGCGTTCGAGCATCACAAGTCGCTCGCGCGGGGCCTGAAGGGGATGCAGACGAACCGCACCATCGGGGAAGCCCTGACCCAGACGGCGACGGGCCAGACTCTCGTGAACCTGCTCGACCTGGAAATGATCGTCGGAAGCGGAGGGGTCCTCAGCCACGCGCCGCTCCGCGCCCAGTCCGCCATGATGATGATGGACGCCTACCAGCCGGAAGGGATCACGACCCTGGCGGTCGATTCGATCTTTATGATGCCCCAACTCGGCGTTCTCTCGACGGTGCTCCCCGAAGCCGCCACGCAGGTCTTCGAGCGGGACTGCCTGATCCTGCTCGGCTCGTGCATCGCGCCGGTGGGAACGGGTCGCCCCGGCGAGGAGATCTGCTCCCTCCGTTTCCGGGATCGGACCGAATCGATCAAGAACGGGGAGGTCAGAGTCTTCCCCCTGGGGCTCGGGGAGAAGGCGGAGGTGGAAATCACCCCCGCGCGAGGGTTAGACATGGGGGCCGGAAGGGGAAAACCAGTACAGGCGACCGTCGATGGAGGGGTCGTCGGCCTCATCATGGATGGCCGGGGCCGTCCCTTCGCCCCTCCCGCGACTCCGGCAGAGCGCATCCGGAACCTTCGCGCGTGGATGAAGGCGCTGGGCCTCCCGCTTCCTTCGGAGGGATGAGGAGGAGGAAAACGAACCAGAAGGGACTCTCGGCTATTCCCCTCCAGGCCACGGAATGATAAAATCATAACCACGAATGCCCGTTTATTTAGGTGACGCCGCAAATTTGTATCATCGCAACGCCGCATACGATCCTGATGCCACCGGACCGAGCTGACCGGCTGGGTCCTTACTCTCATACTTTTAAAGAAAGGAACGCCCGTTATGGAGGCGCCTCGTTTGGAACTGAGCCACCGGTTCGAACAGGGCATCCCCGTCGTCGACGTCGCAGGGGATATCGACGTCTATACCTTTCCAAGGTTCAAGGAACACCTCTCCCAGATCAACGAGGAGGGGCACACGCACCTCCTCGTCACTCTCGAACAGGTCCATTACATGGACTCGAGCGGGTTCGGCGCGCTGCTCGGCGCGACGAAGCGGCTGCGTCCCGAAGGGGGCACGCTGGGGCTGGTCGGCAGCAACCAGGTCATCACGCGCATGTTGAAGATCACCCGCTTGAACACGATCTTCGATATGTTCGACAGCGAGAACGAGGCGGTGGAGGCGTACCTCCAGGGTGCAAAAGCCGCTTCCTCCTGACGATGAAGCGTATGCCTCCGGTTAAAATTCATGTAAAGTTTCTGTGAAAAGCCTTCATTTTTTGGGGTCCTTCTGATATAACAGGAACAGTTATAGCAGCATCAGTGCATCGGTCAGCTTCTCCCCACCGTTGCGGACGGTTCGTTTCCGAGGGATCGTTGGACGAGAAGTTTTGCCTTCAGAAAGGACCTTCCCTTGCGCGTGACGGAAGTCGTATTTCACGAGAACCGCATCGTCCGGCTGACGGTGGAGATGCCCGACCCGGAACGGTGCACGACCGACAAGGTCCCTCACCTGCCCCGGATGCTCTTCCGGATGTTCCCACACCTGGAGCACCACGAGTGCGACAACCTGCGCGGGTACTCGTTCCGGCAGGAGAGCCGCTGCACCGAAATTCCTCATCTCCTTGAACACCTGATCATCGAATTACAGGGCCAGGTGTCCCCGCATTCCGGCTTGAGCGGTGAGACCCAGTGGAATTGGATGGTGGATCCCCGGGGTCGCTTCCATGTTTACGTTCAGTACGAAAACGAGCTGCTCGTACTGGCCGCGATCCGGCTGGCGGAAAAGATCATTAACGCGTTGGATAACCGAGAGCTGGGTCTGCTCGACCTCACCGATGATCTCGATCATCTGCGCGAGATCGCGCGGCTGGGTCGATCCCTGGGCCTCTGTGCCACTCCCGTACCCGAGGATATCCCCCTGGCTTGAAAGCCGATTCCCCCTGATCTCCCTCTCAATGGAGGGGAGGTTTCGGACTCGATCCTCCTCGTCCTGCATTACAGCGCGCGCGCCATGAAGGCGATGTCCCGATTCGATCCGATCACCACGATGAGATCGCCTTCGTTGAAGACAAATTCGTAAGGGGGAGTCACGATCAGCTCCTCGCCGCGCTTCACCGCCATGACGGCCAGCTTGTGGCGGCGGCGCAGGTCCACCTGTTCCAGCGTCCGTCCGACCATGGAATAGGGCACCTGGAGTTCGGAGACGCTGTGTTGGTCTCCCAGCGGGATCTCGTTCAGGATCCCCGGCATGATGAGCTCCTGCGCCAGCCGGTGGCCCGCTTCATGTTCCGGCAGCACGACCCGATCCGCCCCGACTTTCAGCAGGATCGAGCGCTGGCGTTCGGTCTGGGCTTTGCTGATGACGACCTTCACCCCCAGGTTTTTACAGCCGACCGTCGTCAGCACATTTCCCTCGAAGTTCTGGCCCATGGCGATCACGACGGTATCGAAGTCGGAGATGCCGATCTCCCGGAGCGCATCTTCGTTGGTGGAATCGATCGTCACCGTCTGGGTGAGGCGGTCGGCCAAACCTTTCACGAAGTCAGGGTTACGATCCGCCCCAAGGACGTGGAAACCGCGTGACATGAGCGACAGGGCTAAACTGGAACCGAACCGTCCCAGGCCGATGACGGCGAACTCCGATGACCGTTCTTTGGGTCGTGTCAATCTCATAGGCGAACAGGTCCCCGCAAGGATGAATCCGTGACTAACGGAGCATCTCAGAAGAGGGAGCGTCTTTTTTTCAACGGAAGGCCGGGGTCAGTCCATCCAGGTAGATGACGATAGGTGACTCTGATTTCCTGTCTTCATCCCCGATGCCTCTCACCGCATGCTGTTGATGTGCGACGCAGATGAGTGGGCAGGCAGTCGGGGATCAACTGCTCGTCAAAGGGGGAGTTCGGTCAGGGATCGAACTCCGGCTCTCAAAGCCCAAGGGGCGGCGCCGGGGTCGCCAGCTCCAGCGGGAGGGTGGATCTCATCTTCCCGTCCACCAGGATCTGGAACTCGTACTGGCCGGGTTGAGGGAACTGGAGCATCTGCAAGGCGAAGATCTGTTGCAGCTCCACCGTGGGTCCCGGCGAGTCCGGGACCGGGAATTGGCCGTTCAAGTCCATCATGGCTTTCCCGTCGCCGTCCACGAGCCGGATGCGAACGTCTTTCGTTTGGCCTTTTTCATTCGCTTCGGCGGTGAAAACGAGGACGAGGTGCATCAGGGGGTGCGTCGCCGGGTACTGCTGCGAGAGGATCCGGCTGAAGATCCCCATCACGTTCAGCTTGCCTTCCTGGGAAACGTTGGCGTAATCGGCGGTGAGTGCGAGCCGGACTTCCATGAGAGTCCTTTCTACGGGATCCGTCCCCGGAGCGGGGTCTGCCGGGGCGAACGGAAGGAACGGGGCGCCTCCCCTGCCCTCCCGCCGCCCCTCTGGGCCGTGGCGGAAGACGAGAGCGCCGAATGCACCGGCCTGACGTGAGACCGGGGAGACCTCCCCGTGCCGGAGGGGATGCCCCTGCTCTTCGCGTGGGATCGACGCGTGTTGTATAATAGTGGGTACAGGAGCGGTGCGGAATCAAATGGCCGGGGCGGGGAGACCTTTCATCCTCCCTGCCATCGGAACCCCACCGGAGATCCGGGTGCAGCTTTGCATCCTGAAACAGCTTTATATCCTCAAGAAGAGTGGAGGCGGATACGTCATGCAGTGGGAGACGGTACGGGCGGAAGAGAAGACGGAAACGGTGGATACGGGCGTGGAGACCGCCGGGCCTTCCCATTTCATTGAAGAGATCATTGAAAAGGACCGGGAGCAGGGGAGATACGGCGGGCGGGTGCACACCCGGTTTCCCCCGGAGCCGAACGGTTACCTGCACATCGGCCACGCGAAAGCCATCTGCCTGAACTTCGGCCTAGCCGCGCAATACGGCGGGAAATGCAATCTTCGCTTCGACGACACGAATCCCACGAAAGAGGAGGTGGAGTACGTCGATTCGATCAAGACGGACATCCGCTGGCTCGGGTTCGATTGGGAGGACCGGGAGTACTACGCCTCGGACTACTTCGGGCAGCTCTATGACTGGGCGGAACAGCTGATCCGCGAGGGCAAAGCTTACGTCGACGACCTCTCAGCGGAGGAGACACGTGAGTATCGCGGCACCCTGACCGAACCGGGCCGCGAGAGCCCCTGCCGCAACCGGAGCGTGGAGGAGAACCTGGACCTGTTCCGCCGGATGAAGGCGGGAGAGTTCCCCGAAGGATCGCGGACCCTTCGCGCAAAGATCGACATGGCCTCGCCGAACCTGAACCTCCGCGACCCCGTGATGTACCGCATCCTCCGGGCGACTCACCACCGCACGGGCGACGAGTGGGCCATTTATCCCACCTACGATTGGGCGCACGGCCAGAGCGATTCCATCGAAGGGGTGACGCACTCGATCTGCACGCTGGAGTTCGAGGATCACCGTCCCCTCTATAATTGGTTCCTGGAGGCGCTGGGCATTCACCATCCCCGGCAGGTCGAGTTCGCGCGGCTCAACCTGACGCACACAGTCATGAGCAAACGGAAGCTGCTGGAGCTCGTGCGGCGGGGGATCGTGCGGGGCTGGGACGACCCCCGGATGCCGACCCTCTCCGGCATGCGGCGTCGGGGCTACACCCCGGAGGCGATCCGCGAATTCGCCGAACGGGGCGGGGTGGCGAAACGGCCGAGCACGGCGGATCTGGCGCTGCTGGAGTACTACCTTCGCGAGGATCTGAACCGGCGGGCGCCGCGCCGCATGGCCGTGCTCCGGCCCCTGAAGGTTCTCCTGACGAACGTACCCGAAGACCATCTGGAGGAGTTCGAGGTCCCGAACAATCCGGAGGACCCCGAAGCCGGGACCCGGAGCGTGCCGTTCACTCGGACGCTGTACATCGAGCGGGAGGACTTTGCGGAGGTCCCCCCCCCGAAATTCTTCCGGCTCTCTCCGGGGAAGGAAGCCCGTCTCCGGGCGGCGTACCTCATCACCTGCCGGGAGGTCATCAAAGACCCGGACACGGGCGAGATCGTGGAGATCCATTGCGAGGTGGACCCGGAAACGCGGGGCGGGAACGCTCCGGACGGTCGGAAGGTCAAGGCGACGCTTCACTGGGTATCCGAAGCGCATGCGATCCCGGCGGAAGTGCGCCTCTACGATAATCTCTTCGCAGTAGAGGATCCCAACGAGGGGGAAGACTGGATGGCGAACCTGAACCCAAGCTCGCTGGAAATCCTGACCGCGTGCCGTGTGGAGGGGAGTCTGGGAGAAGCCCGGCCGGGGGAGCGGTATCAATTCGAGCGGCAGGGGTATTTCTGCATGGATCCGGACTCGGAATCGGGGAGGCCGGTGTTCAACCGGAGCGTCACCCTCAAGGACGCCTGGGCAAAGATCCAGAAGTCGCAGAAGTGATGAGTCTCATGGGCTCATGGGACGGATTCCTCGGTTTCAAGGAGATGCGGACCGTCATAAGATGGTCCATGCGGTGTGATTCACGCCCTTCCAGGAGCGTTGACGGAAGGACTCGTACATGTTAAACTTAATACAGTAAGGTCCGGAAAAGACAATCAGATCCCACCGATGGCGGAGTAGCTCAGTTGGTCAGAGCATACGGTTCATACCCGTAGTGTCGCGAGTTCGAGTCTCGCCTCCGCTATTTTTTTATGTACGTTCCACGCTCAGGGCAGATTAGAGCCGAAAATTCTAACCCGCCGTAGAGCGGGAATGAGCCGGGTCTCGAACCGGTCAAGTAGCGGGATAGATCGGGATAGATATGGATGCTTTAGTACATGAGGGCGGCTTCATCGCGGGTTTGATCATCTAAGTAGGATGGTGGAGTAAGTATGAAGAAAGGAGGTGTGGGAGGACACCTTTATCTATCGAGTATGTATCGAGTGAGACTGACCGGCGCACAACGGGAGGAGTTGAAGCGTATGGCCCACGAGCCGGAAGTGAAGCCCCGGACGCGAGACCGATTGGAGATGGCGCGCCTGAGTGACGCCGGATGGAGCATCCCCGCATTGCTCCCCATCTGGGGGTGAGCGAGTCGTGTGTTCGCCATTGGATCCAGCGGTTTCTGGAAGGCGGCTCTGACGCTCTCCCCGATCAGCCTCACATCGGCCAGTCCTCGTCGCTCACTCCGGAGGTGATCGTTGCGATCCTGGCCGAAATCGAGAAGGGCGAACGGACCTGGAACGCCGCCCAGATCGCGGAGTGGACGGCTCAACAGTTCGGGGTGCGGCTCTCGTCGGACCGGCTCTCGTCGGACCGGCTCTCGCGCCTGTTGAAGCGGAATCGGCTGTCGTATCAGCATCAGCGGACGAGCCGCTCTCTCAAGCATAAGTAAACCCCTCAGGTGGTGGAAGAGAAGACGGGCGAGTTGGCCCTCCTGGAAAAAGGGGACGGGGAGCGAAGCGAGGGGCCAGCCCCCAGGACGGGCTGATCGATGTCTGCCATGTAAACGAGGCGGGGTTCGCCCCGACCTGCCCCACAGGCTTCTGTTGGGCGGGGGTGGGGCAGCCGCTCCGGGTCCCGGATGAGCCTCCCAGCGGACGCAGGGTCAACGTCATGGGAGGATACTTCTCTCACGGCCCCTGCGCCGGACGCTTCGAGTTCGAGGCGTGGGCAAGCATCCCCCGGAGCAAAGCCAAGCAGCCCCGGTAGTCGCTGGAGGAGCGGGCTCAAGATCATGGCCTCCGGCCAGATGAAGTGGGGAAGCTCGATGCGGTACGGGTGCTCGCCTTTCTCTGGAAGCGGGCGGGACGCCCCGCCGGATTGTCGAAAACCCAGCAGCGGGAGTGGAAGCGCGAGCACCCCCTGATGATCCTTCTGGACAACTACTCGGTGCATCACAGTCAGGCCGTTCAAGACGCTCGGCCCCTCTCGAAGCGGCAGACGTTTATCTGGTTTACCTCTCCA
>JAHWJO010000128.1 GCA_019348365.1 Armatimonadota bacterium
GCCGGACACCCTCATGGAAGTGGATTTCGTGCGACTGGGCTCGGAACCGCTCCGGGACCGCGCGGCCCCTCCCCCCACCGCTCCGGAAGCAGCCGGCGAACCGAAGTCCCGGCAGCCAAGACCCTCGCAGCGCCCCTCCCGCCCCGTTCCGCCCCAAGGTTGAAGGAGAGTCCCGCCGCGCGGGGAACGTTTCATGAGCCGATAGGAAAGTCACCTACCGTCGCTATCGCGCTCGACCTTATCATTTTTATGGCACTATCCAGATTTGGGTGTGTGGGTGTGTGGGTGGGCAGGTGAACGTGACTTCCAGAGATCGCCCCATCGCAAGCGCTTCATCCTGTATGAAAAGAAAACAACTCCGCTGAGGACACCTCTCCACCCACGCACCAACTCACCAACTCACCCACTCCCCGGTGACCACTCTTATAAAGGAGCGACTCTCTTATGAGCGATACAGTACGAATCGGCATGATCGGTGTGGGCGGCATCGCCGTCGGCCACGCCCGCCGTCTCAAGAATGAGATCCCTGAAGCCGAAATCGCGGCGATCTGCGACACCAGCCAGGCCAGCATCGACCGCATTCGCGAGCGGGCGGAGTTGAACAACGTCGCCGTCTACAACGACTACGCCGAGATGATCGAGAAGGAGGAGCTGGACGCGGTCGAGATCGCCAGCCCCCACACCCTCCACTTCCAGCAGATCCTCGACTGCCTGGGTAAGGGCCTCCACGTCCTCACCGAAAAACCGATGGTCTGCAGCCAGGAGCACGCCCACCAGCTCATCGAGGCGCGGGACCGTGCGGGCAAGGTGCTGATGATCTCCTACCAGCGGCATTTCTCCCCGGAGTTCCAGCACATCCGCAACCGGATCAAAAACGGCGATCTCGGTGAGGTCACCTTCGTCTCGGCGTTGCAGGGGCAGGACTGGCTCCGCATCTGCGCGAACACCTGGCGGCACACCCAGGCCCTCTCCGGCGGCGGTCAGCTCAACGACTCCGGCAGCCATCTCGTCGATATCGTCCTCTGGATCACCGGCCTTGTCCCCAAGGAGGTCTCCGCGTTCATCGAAAACTTCAACGTGGAAGTGGACATCAACTCCACCGTCTCGGTGAAGTACACCAACGGCGCTCTCGGCAACTTCAGCGTCATTGGAGACTGCCCCGGCTGGTGGGAGGACGTGACGATTGTGGGGCAGGAGGGCGCGTTCTTCCTCCGCAACGGCAAGCTCACCGAGCGCATCCGAAACCAGAACGACGGCAAGGACGTTCAGCCCTCGACGGACGACATGCCAAAGGACACGAACCCCGACCGCAACTTCGTGGATGCGATCCTGGGCCGGGACGAGCCGCGCGTTCCGGCGGAATGCGGCCTCCGCGTCATCGAGTTGACTGAAGGCGCGTGGGAATCCGCCAAGAACGGCGGGCAGCCGTACCGCTGGGAAGGCCGGTAATCTCCCTGACGCGCGTTAATGCGCCAGGTTGGGAATCGGATCGCAGACTTGTGCGAATGCAGGGCCGATGCGCCGGGAACCTAGGTTCCCCGGCAGACCGTTCCGAATATAGGGGGATGAAATTGTAGGAACCCTGTGCCATTCCAGGGGTCATATTAAATGGAACTCACCTCTAAACCAAAGCGGGACCGCCGGGCTCTTTCGTCTCCTTTCTGCCCGGTGTCCCCTTGTTCCCGCCCCCGGTCGTGCCAGCCCCACGACCGGGGGCTGTTTCTTGTACGCCCCCCGTGTTGGGGCGACCGATCATCCCCCTCTCCCATCGGTGGGAGAACGCACGGGGGGAGCATTTGTCTTGAAGGGGGCGGATGCTCCCCCCGCGAATGACCCCGTCAGATGTGATCGGGATGGTTAACGCCGCTCTTTGATCCCCACGGTCTTCATCGTCTCGCGCCGCCGCTGAAGGGCCTGCTCGATCTCCGGCCGGAACTCTTCGGCGATCCTCTTGTTCCGGCGGGCCTGTTCCAGCGCTCGCGTGGCCGCCCGGCCCGGAATCCGCTCCAGCGACAGCAGCGCTTCCTGGCGCATCTGCGGATGCTCCACGAGAAGCACTCTCGCGAGCACCGGGACAGCTCGATCCCCGCCCACGTACTGCAGCTGTCGAATCGCCGCGATCTGGGAGTGCAGGGAGGTGCCGCTCGTCACCCAGGCGAGAAGCTGCCCCGTGACGGCCTCCGCCTCCCGGTCCGCCCCCGGCCGCGCCGCATGATGCACGATGTTCGCCAGGGCATCCGTCGCCGCGCGCCGGACTTTGAGATCACCGTGCTGCAGCAGCGGCTGCAGCGAGGGGATCGCCATCGCCCCGAGGGGAGCTGCACCCTGCGCCGCTTTCGCCCGGACGGCGGGATCTTTGTCCTGCAATTGAATCAACAGGTTGCGGATCGCCTCTTCCTGCTCGGCGGTCAGTTGAACGGGCTCCGGCTCCCGGTTCCGGTCCCGGCGGGACCGACGACGGCGGGACTCCCGGTCCTCGGTTTCCACGGGCGCATCCGTCGTCTCGGCCTGAGCGACCATCGCGTTCAAATCCGGGAGGCCTCCCACGATCCGTTCGTTGGATATCAACATCTCTTCCTCATCTCTACGCATGAGGGAGGTTTTCCCACCCCCACGGGTACGCGTTCTTTATTGACGGGCTCCATGCGCTGCCCGTTTCGATGCCCGCTATCCCAGCGACCAGGTGCCCCGGTACGGCTCGCGGAGGAGACGGTTGGCCTCCGCGTCGCCCACGAACTGAAGGTTGGCGGCGTCCCACTGGAGCTTGCGACCGACCCGGTAGGAGATCAGCGCGAGGATCGGCATGTAAACGACGTTCACGAGCGCCGTGATGTTCGAGATCGGCTCCTCGCGGGTCTTGATGCAGTCGATCCAGTTCTGCCGATGGTTCGTGCTGCGCTGGAGATGCACGCCGTTCGCCGGAGGGGTGTACTGCTTGGCCTTCTGCTCCGTATCGCAGCCGCCATCGCCGCCCGACACGAGCAGCGTGTCCTTGTCGCCGACGAACCGCTCGCCCCACTCGATCCCGTGCTTGTTGCCGGGTTGCTCCCAGGTGACGACCACGTCGGGATCCTTGAACTCCCACCGCGCCTGCATTCGCTTCGGCGCGTCGTAGATGCTGTCCACGTACGGGTCGCCGGTCGCCTCCACGCTCACGGGATGCTTGTGATCGAGGCCCACGGCCCACGAGACGATATTGAGCGCGTGGTTGCCCCGGTCGCGGATGAACCCGCCGCCGGAGTCCATGAGCCAGCGGAAGTTGAAGTGCGCGATGGCGGGGTTGTACTCCCTCCAGCGCATGGGGCCGAGCCACATGTCCCAATCGAGGTGGTCGGGAGGAGGCTGGTTCTCGCCCCAGCCGTCGCCCATGTTGTCCGGGTGCCAGACCTCCACCCGGCTCACCCTGCCGAGCTGCCCGTTGCGAACGTACGTGGCCGCGACATGCCCGGCGGCGGTGGAGCGGCCCTGCGCCCCCACCTGCACGACCCGATTGTACCGCTTCGCGGCGTTGATCATCGCCTGCCCCTCTTCGACGGTCTTGCAGGTCGGCTTCTCGGTGTACACGTCCTTGCCGGCCTGGCAGGCGTGGACCATCTGGAGGGCGTGCCAGTGGTCCGGCGTGGCGACGAAGACCGCGTCGATGTCGTCGCGGTCAAGGATGCGGCGGTAGTCTTTGGTGAGGAACGGGGTGCTTTTGGTGGCCCGCTTCGCCGCACGCTGGAGGTGGTTTTCGTCCACGTCGCAGATCGCGCCGATAGTCGAATCGTCCTCGCGGACGTGGCCGGTCCCCATCCCCCCCACGCCGATGTAACCCATCACGAGCCGGTCGTTCGCGCCGGGCTGCCCGTTCGCCGCAAGGACGCCGCTCGGGATAAGGGTGGGAATGGCGTAGGTCGCCGCCGCCGCTGCGGTTGCTTTGCCGAGGAAGCCCCGACGGGAAATTTTATGTTCACCTGCATCGGACGTTTTAATTGATTTCTGATTCATCCTGAACTCCTTTGAGAGGCGCATGACTTCTCTCTACGCACTTGTTCGCTACATGGAATCAGGTTCCTCCCCAGGGCTGGAGTCCGCCCGCTATCAAGCCCTCTATCTTTCGTTCAACGATCGGTAGATCGCCCACAAGATTTGAAGGGAGAGAATCAACGCCTTCGCCCCGTAGATCACCCATATTCTAAGGATGTAACCCCAGAATGTCGTTCCGGCTGGCGCAATACGCAGTGTCACGGCCATGTTCAATGCGAAGAGTATCAGCGGGATAATAACAGCATAGAGGAGGATGCCCAAAACAAAACGGCTATGGCTTCCATTGGAGGGGTTCGGCATCGCGCTCGACTCCTCCCGCCCCTGAAACATGTTTCTCCCTCGCCTTAATACCTGAGTCACAGAGGTTCCGGAGATCCGGTGAAGCAGCAGGGTAAACAGCCCTTCGATAGCCCCTACAACAAGGAGGATCTGAAACCCTGACCCTATCGCTCGATACAGAATCCACAGGAAAAAGATCTGCAGGAGCAATGAGAAGAGAGAGATTCGGAGACTCCTTTGAAGGAAGGCCCGGAAGGGACCTTCTGTAAAAAACGGCTGCATTCCGCCGATGTCCCCCACTCCGATTCAATCGGACCTGTTGCATTTTCTAGCAGGAGTCCTCATCGCAAGTCACCTCACAGTGGAATGCCCTGCATCATTTCAACCATGTCTCCGGGATGGCGATCTCCTCCGGCTTTCGATAGGTCGGGACGGGCAGGGCGGGCCGGAACGTAGCCTGCTTCACCGCCGGATTTCCCGGCAGTTTCACCCAGACCTTCCAACCCGCGCCGGTAGCGTACTCCCGGTAATCGCGATACCCCGAAGAGGCGGGCTGCCAGTCGCCGTCGCTGCCCGCGATCCGGACGTACAGCTCCCCTTTCTTCCCCGTCACTCTCGCGGCGTAGACGCCTTTCTCCCTCGCGTTCTCCTGAAGGTCGAGCGCGCTGCCGGAGTGGACCCCGGCCACCTTCCGGGCGTTGACGAGCGCGCGGATCTTCTCCCGGAGCCCGCTCCCCCAGTCGAAGTAGTGCTTCCAGTACACGCAGGGGACTCCGGGATGGGTCAGGATGTAGGCGTACGCCTGTTCCACCTCATGGTTGTTGGCGAAGCTGTCGTGTTCGTGGCCGGGTTCGGGCCGCCCGTCCTCGCGCGTGCGGTAGCCGGTGTCGTGGTTCTCCAGAAAAGTGACCGCCCGCTGCTTCCAGGGCCGCCCGGCGGTCGTGTCGCCGATCAGCCCAATGCCGTTCCCGTAGCCGTACCATGCCGCGTAGTTCGTCTTATTCACCTTCAGCGTGAACATCGTGGAGAAATCGAAGACGCTGCTTGCGGTCTTCAGGTCGCCGGGCTTCGTCGCGGTGTGCCATGTCCACCCCCGCTGCTCCGGCTGCTTGTCCCAGTCGTACTCGCCGACGGAAAACGTGGGCCGCGACCACTGGTTATAGAGAGCAATGCAGCGGGCGTGGAACCCGTGTACCATGTCGTACCGCCACCCCCGGTACCCCATCGATTTGAGCTGGAGGAGGTACCGCAGGAGGTCTCGCCGGACGACCGCGTTCGTGTGGTCGAGGTCCCGGAATCCCTCATAGGCGTAGGTGTGCCACGCGGACCCGTACGGGTAGGGGCGCTCCTCCGGCTGACCGCGCAGCGGTTCCGGCAGGCCGAAGAGGGGCGATCCCTCCCGGTGGAACACCTCGTCATGCCGGCAGATCGACCCCGGCTCCCAGTCAGGATTCACGAAATCCGCCCAGCTTTTGCTGCCGTCCCGGTGGTTGATGACGATATCGGCGATGGGCTCGACCCCGTTCCGCAGGAGCGTAGTCAGGGCCTCCCGGTGCTGCTCGAAGCTCCCGTACGTGTTGGCGAGAAGGTAGTACTGGCGGGGATTGTAGCCCGCGCTCATCCCCCCGGCGAAGGAGGGCGGGGGGAGCCACACCATATCGAAGCGCCCCTCGCGGATGTGGGGCGCCGCCTCCCGCAGGATCTCGTACCACTTCTTCTCGCCGAGCTGGGGGAACCGGTCGGGGTAGCCGTGCCGGTGGGACTCCCAGTAGAACCCCTGGAGGAGCACCCGGTCGTCGTCAAACCCGGATTGGGCCTGCACGGGAGATGCGAAGGCGAAGCCGAGGAGCGCCCCTGCGAGGATGCGGCCCGCCCGTGTCCTCAAGAGTTTCCGCCTTCCATCAAGGCGCAATGCTGTTACTCCGGCAAAGCCTCCCCGGACGAGCCATGATCGGGAGTGAAGGGGCATCCTCACTGTTCCGGGTAGAGCCGGATGGCGCGGAGGTTCATCACCGCGAGCTTCGGCTTCTTCTCCGCCTGCACCCGGACCGTCTGGGTGCCGCCCCCGGCCAGCATCACCGAGCCCATGTTGTGCTTCACGTAGGTCTGCCACCCGCCGGTGCTCCCCACTTCCCCCAGCACCGCGAAGCTCCGCTTCACGCCGGTGTCCGGGTGCGGGGCCATGGGGAAGACGACGCTGAACATCGAGCCATCGCTGGAGGGGTCGCAGGCGTACTCCGCCTCGATCCGGTAGCGCCCCGTTTTCGGGATCAGGACGTTCCAGCTTGCCGAGTCGTGGGCGTTCGTCCAGTACCCGATATTCGCATTCATCCCTTCCCCCTCCAGCCGCGCGGTATCCCCGTGGATCTCGGCGTTGAAAGCGGGGAGGACGATCACCCCCTGTGCGTTCGGGCGGATGACGGGCTGGACGTTCACCACCTGGGGCGGACCCGCCAGCCGCAGCGCCACCACCGTCGCCAGCGGGTCGAGGCGGGAGGGTTTTTCCAGAACCAGCGTCGGCACGCCGTCCTCATCATGCTGACGACGGAAGCCCACCTTCTCCTTCCCGTCGAGGAGGAACGCCTCCCGGACTGGGGTTTGCAGCCCCGACAGCTTCAGGCCGTCTTCCGGCCACGAGAAGGCGTGGACGTAGAGCGTATCTCCCTTCACCGTACACCGCCCGTTGAACGGGTGCTTGCGGTAAGGGCTCTGGCTCGTGCCGTAGATGCCCACGCCGTTCCGGTCCATCCACTGGCCCATGTGCCGCAGCCGGTCCACGCTGGGCTGGGGAATGATTCCGGTGTCTGTCGGGCCGACGTTGAGGAGGAAATTGCCGCCCTTGCTCGCGATGTCGATGAGCTTATGTGTCAGGTCGGCGGTGGATTTCCAATTGTGGTCGTCCCGCTTATAGCCCCAGGTGTCGTTTATGGTCATGCAGGTCTCCCAGAGCCGTCCGCTCGCCAGGGCGTTTGCCGGGATCTCCTGCTCCGGGGTCTCGTAATCCCCGTCGGTCAGCTGCCGCTTCCCGATCCGGTTGTTGATGACGAGGTTCGGCTTGAGGGCGCGCAGGAACCGCTCCAGGTCGTGCCCCCGCTCCTCGGTCCACCAGCCCACCCACTCGCCGTCGAACCAGAGGAGGGCGGGGTCGTACTTCGTCACGAGTTCCCGGAGCTGGGGCTTCAACTGGCCGTTGACGTACCGGTCCACATGGGCGGGGGAGACGTTGGGTCCCATCAGCTCGGGGTGGTGCCAGTCCATGATCGAGTGATAGAAGCCGAACTTGATCCCCTCGGCCTTGCACGCTTTCGCGAGCTCCTTCATCGGGTCGCGCTTGTAGGGGGTCGCATCCACGATGTCGTACCGGCTCGCCGCCGTATCGAACATGCTGAAGCCGTCGTGGTGCTTCGAGGTGATGACCATGTACTTCATCCCGGCGTCTTTGGCGAGGCGCGCCCACTGCCGCCCGTTGAACTTCGTCGGGTTGAACTCTTTCGCAAACTTCTCGTACTCGGGGATGGGGATCTTTGCGCGGTCCATGATCCACTCGCCGATGCCCCCCACCGGCTTCCCCTGGTAGTATCCGGCGGGGACCGCGTACAGCCCCCAGTGGATGAACATCCCAAAGCGCGCGTCCCGCCACCATTCGGTGCGCGCCGCCAGCGAGGGGTCGTTCTGCGGAGTGCGGACCTTCTTTTCCGTCTCGGCGGCGGCCGCCGGGGAGCAGAGGGCCATCGCCACGCTCCCGATCAAGCCGAGTAGTGCCAGCGATCTCATCAATTTCGTATCTCCCTTAGAACTCATGGCTCACGCACAGACTTGGAAGAGTGGGTCCTCCTGAGCGCTCCCGCCTCTGTCATCCTGAGCGTCAGCGAAGGATCTGCGTTTCATCCCTGGCGTACACGAGTGTACACGGGATTACATGAGCGTATACAGGAGTACACACAGATTCTTCGCTTCGCTCAGAATGACAAAGGTGATGTTTTGGGGGCATCCCGGAGTTGTATCCTTATCGTGAAGGAACTCCAGTCCCTTATTCTGACCGACCGGACCCGCCGGGGTTACGCTCTTTTTCCGAGCACCTGCTTCATATCCGCTTCGATCCGTTGCAGCATCGCTTGCACCGATCCCTCCCGAACGGGGAGGTACTGGTTCAGCTCGGAAAAGCTGTATGCGATCTCCTCCTCGTCGGGGTCATCGTGCAGGAGCCGGTACGAGTAATCGGCGATCTCCTGAAGGTTCCACTCGTGGAGGTAAAACGCGAAACGATCCATGGATAACCGGAGGTCGGGACTCTCCTCCGCATACGCCGCGAGAAACCGCCGGAATCCCTCGCCGGTGTAGGGCGCGAGATCCTGTTCTCTCGCTCCCCACGCGAGCCCGCCCCAGTCGATCACCCACAGGTGGCCCGCTGTATCCTTCATCACGTTCCCGGAGGTGGGGTCGCCGTGGGTGAGCGCGGGCGCGTCTGCGGAGGCGCGGCAGGATGCGCCCAGCCGATCCGCCGTCTCTAATTCCCGAAGTATACCGTCGTATCCCTCCCGTAGCCGCCGCACCAGTTCCCAGCGGTGGGGTTTGGGGCCACCCTCGTGGGTCCGCGCGAATTCCAGCACGGAGAGCAGCCGGTCCCGAAACCAGAGGGAGAAGTCCTTCACCGGCAATCCGGGAAAGGCCCCGCGATCGATAGAGTGCAGTTTCGCAAAGAAGCGCGCCAGCCGGATTTCCTCGTCCGGGTGTAGCGGCTCCTCGTACGCCGCCGAACCCTCGATGAGATCGAACACGGCAACGGTGAACGCCCCGAAGCGGAACGTGGCCCTGCCCTCGCGCGTCCGGTGCGGCGGGAGGACTTCCGCCAGCCCGAACTCCCGCTTCAGGCGATCCGTCGCGCCGAGAGCAGCTTCCAGATCCACCGGCAGCTTCGGGGGGTAAGCCTTCACGAACCATGAGCGGCCCTCCCCCTCCGCGAGGTAGCTGTACGCCTCTTCCCCTTTGGGCAGGAACCGGAGGGCGCGGACCTCCTGTCCGTATTCTTCACGAAGGCATTGGGCCAGCATCCCCTTATCGATGGCCGGGGTGTCGGTCTTCACGCCCCCTCCCTTTTGACTTTTGACTTTTGACTTTTGACTTTTGACATGAGACGTTGGGCCGGGGTCATCCCCGTTGAGCCGCGAGCCGCGCCTTCTCCTCTTCGAGCATCTGCTGCTGCCGCCGGACCCGCTCCGGCACGATCCGCTCCCGCTGCCCCGTCGGGCGATAGTCGAGCCGGTCCACGCCGAGTCCGCGCAGCACGGCGCGCTCCACCGCCGAAAACTCCGCCGGGTCCGGGCGGTTGAAGTACATCGGCTAATTGAGGTGGACCGCAGGGTTGGTGAGGAAGCGCGGGACCCCGGAGACGTTCTGCGAGGAGGCGTGGAGCATGTACGGGTGGAGCAGCACCACGTCCCCGACCTCCCCCGTCATCTCGATGTATGCGCGGCACTCGGAGAGGATGCGGGGGTAATCGAACTGGCCGGGGCGCACCCCCTCCGGATGATCGGCCAGGAACCGCGCCACGGCGGGCACCGAGTCCGCCACGATGAACGTGCCCCCGCCCTGATGCCGGAGGTCCGACCAGAGGACGAGCGTCAGAAGCCCCTGTTCCGGGCTGTCGAGGAAGTGGACGAAGAAATCACCGTCCTTGTGCCAGCCTTTCGCTGCGGCGGAGGGTGGCTCCCAG
>JAHWJO010000574.1 GCA_019348365.1 Armatimonadota bacterium
GCCGCCGCCGGGGCGAAAAACCGGTTCACGCTCAAGGACGCCCCGCACTTCGGGATGTACAGCAACCATGCGCCGGGCGGCCCCATTGACGAGCTGAAGTTCATGGCCGACCAGGGCTTCTTCGCCCTCGAAGACAATGGCATGATGGGCCGTTCCGTAGAGGAACAGGAGCGGATCGCCCGCGAAATGCAGCGGCTGGGCATCGAGATGGGCGTGTTCGTCGCCAGCTTCGGCCCGAACATCTCCTCCGGCAGCAAGGACGCGCGGGAAGGGTTCCTCAAGAACATCCGCAGCGCCGTCGAGGTCGCCAAGCGCGTCAACGCGAAATGGACGACCGTCGTACCGGGCAACCTCGACCAGCGTATCCCGATGGATTTCCAGATGGGGTACGTCATCGACGCGCTCAAGGCAGCGGCGGAGATCTACGAGCCGCACGGCCTCGTGATGGTGCTGGAGCCTCTCAACCCGTGGCGGGACCATCCCGGCCTCTTCCTCAGCACCACCGGGCAGGGCTACGCGATCTGCAAGGGCGTGGGCAGCCCCGCGTGCAAGATCCTCTACGACATCTATCACCAGCAGATCACCGAGGGCAACCTGATCCCGAACATCAACCGCGCGTGGGACGAGATCCCCTACTTCCAGATCGGGGACAATCCGGGCCGCAACGAGCCCACCACCGGCGAGATCAACTACAAGAACGTGTTCAAACACATCCACAGTCGGGGCTTCAAAGGGATCATGGGGATGGAGCACGGCAAGTCGCAGCGGGGCAAGGAGGGGGAGATCGCTCTCATCCGCGCTTATGTGGAGAGCGATGATTTCTAATATGGACCTAAGTTTCTCTCTTTACGCGTGAAAATGGAATTTCATTCAGATTCACACCTGTTCAACGCATGAGCAACAAAGGTAGCAACTTGGGTTATATGAAATGGTGAAACGGATGGTCAGAAGACTACTTGTAATCCCGGCGATGGCGGCGCTTTCCTTTCTCCTCAGCGGGTGCAGCTCAACAGCGACCGGAGTTGCATCCGCAAGAGATGCTAAAGATACTAAAGATGCTCCCCCTCGCGTCACAGTGATTAAAACGCCCCACGGCGGCATTCAGCCGCAGGCGGTGACGGACAAAGAGGGCGTTCTCCACCTCCTCTACTTCCAGGGAGACCCTGGGAAGGGCGACCTCTATTACGTGCGACAGCAGCCGGGGCAGAGCGGCTTTTCTCCACCCCTCCGGGTGAATCAGACCCCCGGCAGCGCGGTCGCGATCGGCACGATCCGGGGGGGACAGATCGCCTTGGGCAAGGAGGGGCGCGCTCACGTCGTCTGGTTCGGCTCGGAAAAAGCGGGGCCGCTCCGTCCCGGTAAAGAGACTCCCCTGGCGTACACGCGCCTCAACAACGCCGGGACCGCGTTCGAGCCGGAACGGAACCTGATGACGTTCACCACGGCCCTGGACGGCGGTCCTTCGGTCGCCGCCGATCAAGAGGGGAACGTCTACGCTGTCTGGCACGCGGGGGACGGCTCCGTCAAAGGGGAGGTCAACCGCCGGCTCTGGATCGCCCGCTCGACGGACGGGGGCAAGACCTTCACACCAGAGACTTCCGTCTGGTCGAAGCCGACGGGGGCGTGCGCCTGCTGCAGTGTCCGCGCCTTCGTGGACCATAACGGGATGCTCTTCGTCCTCTATCGGGCCGCCACCGAGGGCGTTCACCGGGATACGTACCTCCTGGCCTCCTCTGACCGGGGGAAGAGCTTCACCGGAACGAATATCCATAAATGGAAACTCCCCGCCTGCCCGATGAGCAGCGCGGCTTTTGCAGAGGGACCGGACGGGATCTACGGCGCTTGGGAGACGCAGGGGCGGGTCAACTACGGGCGGATCGGAGAGGCGCTTCGTGTATCTTCCATGACCCAGGTTCCCGGGGTGGAGAGCCGTTTGCCCCAGAAGCACCCGACACTGGCGGTTAACGGAAAAGGGGAAATCCTCCTGGCCTGGACGGAAGGGACCGGCTGGGACAAAGGCGGCGATCTCGTTTGGCAAGTGTATGATTCCACTGGCAACCCGACTCCGGAAAAGGGGCGCGTGGCGGGAGGCATACCGGTCTGGGGATTGCCCACCGCTATTGCTCGTCAGGATGGCAGCTTTATGCTCATCCATTGAACCCGCTTTTGCGTGTTCTGCGGCGTTTCTTCTCTACTGAGGCCGACATAAGTGAACCATAAATTCCCGTATGCAGATGTTCTGCCGAATCATGGGTGCAGTCCCACGGACGCATACACGCTCTCTCTGTGACAATGACCTATTCTCCCAAGGTGACAAAATGAATCGCGTTCTCTTGTTGGTATGCAGCGGCCTGCTTCTCGTGGTGATTGGCCTTTTCCGGTCTGCGCCATCCGCTGCAGATCTTCCGCCCCTCACGACACCGGGCGAAGATGACCGGATAATCCTTCAGAGTTTTCTGAAGCACGCAGACGCGGCGGTCAAGGAAATCACCCCGGAGAAGATGCGCGCCGTCCGCGAGGTGGAGCAGATTGCCTGGGTGCATTCCAAATATCTGGATATGCAGCTTGCCGCCTACCAATTGACGGGGGAGCGTAAATACCTCGATAACTTCGTCCGTATGACAGACGCTCTGCTCACGCGTCTGAGCAGAGGGCCAGACGGCTACCTCGGGTTTCGTGGAATTCAACTCGCGATCTTCCAGAACAAGAACCATCCCAACCTGGAGGACGATGTCGTTATCACCGACTTCACCGTCATCCAGGTTCTGTGTGATTTTGCTGAGATCGTTCAGGCACGGAAGGCGCTCAAGGCCGCGTATGGCCAAAAGGTGGATCATTATCTCAATATTGCGCAGGACCACTTGTTCAAGAAATGGGAGGGGCGCAAGCAGTACGTTGACTTGGGCAAGGGAGGCGGGATCTACCGGGAAAGTGCGCTGGCG
>JAHWJO010000575.1 GCA_019348365.1 Armatimonadota bacterium
CGCCCGCACCCCTCGCGCCGACCCGCCGCGCTCCAGGTAAGCGTTGACCAGCGTGCCGAAATACTCGTCGCCCCGGCCCGGCTCCTGCCAGAGGTCGTGCAGCGCGTGAAAGACATGCCCCGGCATCTTGAACGCGCCCCAGATCCAGTTCGACTTCGCGTCGGGCTGCTTCACCTGAATCTCCCGGACCCGCCCTTCCTCGTCCGCCACGACCGCATCGAAGAACTCCGGGCGCTCCACCGGGAAGAGGAGGAACGACAATTCTTCATCGCCGAGAGCCTGAAGGCCACCCTCCGGGAACCAGATGGTGTCCGGCAGGCCGATGAGGACCGGTTCCTCCGGGCTGACGAACGGCACGGCACGGAAAAGGGCATCGCAGAGGCCGGCGGCCTGGGGCTGCACCACGTAGGCGATGGCCGCCGGGCCGATGCTCGCGCCGTAGTACTCCAGGATGTCGGATTTGCCGGGGGAGATGACGAAACAGAGCTTCGTCGCCCCCCCAAGGATCATCCGCTCCACGAGATACTCGCTGACGGCGCGGGGCCGCTCCGTCCCCCCGTCATACCGACTGCCCACCGGCAGCAGCTCCTTGGAAAAGGCCAGTGGCTGGATGCGGCTGCCCCTCCCCGCCGCCGGTATGATCCCCCACATTACGCTCCTCCTTCGTCGGAACGTTGAAATGATGAGTTATGAATGATGAGGGATGAATTAAACCCCTTCAGTCCAGATCGAATTAATATGGCGGGGGAGAGTTTTAATTCATCCCTCATCATTCATAACTCATCACTGGAGCAAGCGCCAGCGCTTGCTCCAAGTCTTGTGCGCGGCGGTCGCAGGTGTGCTCGTCCAGCGTGCGCTCGCGGGCGGCGTGGGCGATCCGCGCCAGCTCCTCGCGGGACCGCTCCAGCGCTTGCATCGCGTCGTCGGTCTTGCGAGCGAGGAGGATCTCCGATCCCGGCGTGTAAAAGGCGTCCAGGCCCTCCCACGCATCGCTCAGGAGGGCGGTCCCGCAGGCCGCCGCCTCGAACAGCCGCCCCGACGGGCAGTACCCCATCTCGGCCATCGCGCGCCGGGTGATGTTGAGGGTCAGGGGCGAGGAGCTGAAGAAGGCCGGGTGGTCCGGCGGCGGGATGTGACGGACGAAGAAGATGTTGTCGCTCCAGGGGAAGTCCTCGGGGTACTGCGCCCCGCCGATGAGGAACCGTTTCCCCGGCAGCCGACGCGCGGGCTCGATGAAAAAGGCTTCGAGGGCGGCCTGCCGGTCCTCGGCGTACGTGCCGAGATAGGAGAAGTCCGCCTGAAACTCCTCCCGTGGCGCGACGGGATAATGCACCTCCGGGTCCACGCTGCCGTAAAGCGGGGCGACCCGCCGCGCGCCGAGGCGGTTCTTCAACTGCGTGAGGGCGTCGCCGCCGGTGTAGCTCAACACCAGGTCGAAATCGCCGAGGCCGCCGGGCGGGAGGTAATCCACGTTCTCGCCCGCATCCAGCCGGGAGAGCGTCACCGGGGTATCGAGGTCGTAGAACGTGCGAAGCTCCGCCGGGGAGGTGAGGACGAGATTGGACGCCGTGACTCCGTCGGGGCAGTAGCTCGTCACCATCGCCACGTCCGCGTCCGCCAGCTCCCGCCGCGCCAGGGGCAGGACCCCCTCCCAATCCGAGTAGATGTGAAGCTGCCCGGTGGAGAGCGCGGTGAGGTCTCGCTGGTCGGCGTAATAGGAGACATCCTTCTCGAAGAAGACGACGCGGTGCCCCCGCCGGTGGAGCGCCTTGATGAGCGCGCGCCAGAGCGTGGCGTGTCCGTTCCCCCACGACGAGCTGACCGTGAGACCGAAGATGACGAGCTTCATGGAACTCCTTTGGAGAGAAATTGGGGAGTTGGGAAATTGGGGAGTTGGGTCTCACCGTCCTATTAATGTCCGGTAATGTCCGGCAATAGAGTAAAGTCTATCCTAACCCGATATCACGGGCATCCCTAATTGCCCAACTCCCTAACTCCCCAATTTCCCAACGCTATCCCTCGCCCCGGATGAACGCTTCGGTGCGGTCGCGCGCTTCGCTGTCGGAGAACTGTTGGGGCGGGGTCTTCATGAAGTAGCTGGACGGGCCGGTGAGCGCGCCGCCGATTCCCCGGTCGAGGGCGAGTTTGGCGCAGCGGATCGCGTCGATGACGACTCCGGCGGAATTCGGGGAGTCCCAGACTTCGAGCTTCAATTCGCAGTTGAGGGGGACGTTCCCGAACGTCGTGCCCTCCATGCGGATGTAGCAGAACTTGCGGTCCTCCAGCCACGGCACGTAATCGCTCGGGCCGACGTGGGCATCCGCGTCCGACATGGGGTAATCGAGTTGGCTGGTGACGGCGTTGGTTTTGGAGATCTTCTTCGATTCCAGCCGCTCGCGCTCCAGCATGTTCATGAAATCGGTGTTGCCGCCGAAGTTGAGCTGGTACGTGCGGTCGAGCCGGACCCCGCGCTCCCGGAAGAGGTGCGTCAGGACGCGATGGGTGATCGTCGCGCCGACCTGCGACTTGATGTCGTCGCCGATGATGGGGAGCTTCCGTTTCTCGAACTCTTCCTGCCAGCAGGGATCGGAGGCGATGAACGCCGGCACGCAGTTGACGAACGCGCACCCGGCCTGCAACACCTGATCGGCGTACCAACGCGTGGCGAACTCCGAGCCGACGGGGAGGTAGGAGATGACCACTTCCGCGCCCGAATCCTTCAGGATCTGGGCGACGTTGTCCGAATCACCTGGCGCTTCCGTGATGACCTGATGGAGGTACTTGCCCAAGCCGTCGAGGGTCTTCCCGCGACGCACCGTCACGCCGGTCGGGGGAACGTCGGCGAACTTGTACGTGTTGTTCGGCGGGGCAAAGATCGCTTCGCTCAGGTCCTTGCCGACCTTTTCCTCGTTCACGTCGAACGCCGCCACGAATTAGA
>JAHWJO010000129.1 GCA_019348365.1 Armatimonadota bacterium
CGTCAATAAAGGCATGCGCCTGAGACAGGTGATAGGCATAGGTGGCAGCGCAAGTCGGGAGGTCCGCTTCTTCGTAGTCGCTTCGGTTTTCAGCGGCAGCTAAAGCCGATTCCAGAAGCGCCTCGTCTCGCAACCCGTGAGACCCGCCGATCTCATCGATCACCCGGCGATGGATGTTCAGGACTTCCTGTTTCGTGGGATAGAACACGGAAGGGGAAGGCTCACTCATCAGGCCAAACGCTGATACGCGTCCCTGCGGCGGGCGAGAACGTCATCGATCACCGCTTCCAGCTTTTCTCTACGTTCTTCATGAACTGGACGCAGAATTACCGCTCCATCGGATACAGTGATGTCGATCTCATCCCCGATCTGAAAACCTGTGGATTTTAATACGTCATCCGGGAGCAGCAGCGCGACGGATTCCCCAAGGGCCGTGATTTTCGCTCGTATCATCTTCCGATACTCCCATTCCCTCTATTAAAAGGCCGCTCCCGGCAACGTGTTTAAGACTTTAATCCCATTGTACCCGATGCGGAGGGCTTGAACCATAAATACCCTTTTGCGCGGGCATCAGGCAGCAGCTTCTCGATGTAATTATTTTTCAGATTCTCCCTACCTTCGATCTTCCAGTGGAACCAGCTGATTCCCAATCGCTCCATCGTCTGAACGCCCATCAAGTCGCCGTCCATCGAGACGCTGTCCGTATCCGTCACGATCCCGATGCCGCCCGGGAAGTTCTGCTCGGTGGTGATCACCGGGAACCGCTTCATCAGCTCCACGATGGGCTTGCTCGTGCCGCCGGTGTTGTAAACGTGGAAACCGACCGATTCATTCTTGAAGTCGATCCCGGTCGCCCGCATCTTTTCGGCAACTGTCAACATCGAAACGTTGGGGTTGTAGGAGTGCGTATTCGCGAAAGACAGCAGGACGATGTGAGTTTTGGGAGCGTGGCGACGTACCAGGTCATAAACGACCTTGAAGTCGTTCAGGTGCTCCTCTTTGTAATCTTCGGCGTACCACTTCACCGGCTCGTTGACTAATTCATAGAAGACGTGGGTGCGGTCTTTGTACCGGGGCGCAACGAGGGTCCAGAACTTCTTCAGGTACTCCATCGTGGGGCCGTAGCTCCCCTCCTCCTTCCGGTCCGGGTCGCGGTAGCCCCCCGTGTCATGGTAATTGAGGAGCACGTACATCCCGTGCCGGGAGGCCATGTTCACCACCGCATCCAGGTCCTTCAGGAGCCCGGCCACCTCTTCGGGGTTGTCCAGGTCCGCATGGTCGTAGCCCTGCGGGTACTGAGCCGGGTTTCCGTGCGAGCGCTGCCACGGGTCGAACGCGATCAGTCGGACGGCGTTGAGGCCGTTGTTCTTCATCGTCTTCCAGTAATCCGGGTCGTGGATGTACTTCGTCGCGCCGGTTTTCCGCCCGTACTGGAACACCCACGCGGCGCCTCCCCGGAGCAGGCCGCCCTTCCCTGTCCGAACGGAAAGGCCCTGGGCGTTACGGACAACGGTCACGCGCGGCGGGTCCTTGGGCTTCGGTGCTGAACGGGCCGTCGCCGATGACGAGACCCCCAGGAAGCAGAGCGCCAGCAGAGCCGGAAAACCCGTTTTGAGAAGATTTATCATTTCCATCCTTATCCATGGTTCCATCGACGTCGTCCGGGTGGGTCGCGAACTCTCGAAGAACGCAAAAACTCCCCACAAGGCAAGGATCGTCCTCCATACCTTGTGGAGAGCGGGTTTTAAACGATGGCGTTCCGGGTGGCCATGAACGCCGATTTGTCCGGGCGGATCGGCTTGACGCTGGCGACGTTCTCCGGCTCGTAATCCAGCAGCTTCAGCCAGTCCTCTTGGATGTCCGTCTTCGGGAAGATCTCGTTCTCCTTGTACTCCATCCGGACCGACTCTTGCAGGTCCTCGATGCGGAGCCCGGCGTCCTTCCCCTCCTCGATGGCGCGGCGGATCGCGAGGTCCTTCGCCCGCTCGACGATGGAGGCGAGGATCGCGCCGGACGTGAGGTCCTTCCAGTAGAGCGTCTCCACGCCGCCGTTGCGGAGGTGCACCTGAAGGAACTCGGTCTCCGGGCCGCGCCGCCACAGCACCTCCATCGCGCCGTCGATGAGGGCCTGCCGGGCCGCCTCACGGTCGCCCTCATGCACCTCGCACAGCAGGTGCGGGTCGAGGGGGAGGTCCGGCGTGAGATAGATGGAGAGGATCTCGCGGGAGGCGTCGCGGTCGGGCCGGTTGACCTTCACCTTGCGGTCAATCCGCTCGGGCCGGAGCACCGCCGGGTCTATGTAGTCGGGTCGGTTGGAGGTCAGCATGACGACGACGTTCTGGAGCGATTCGAGGCCGTCCATCTCGGCGCAGAATTGCGGCACCACCGTATTCGAGATGTTGAGGTACCGCCCGCTGGACCGGGTGCGGAGAATCGATTCCGCCTCGTCGATGAAGAGGAAGACGAGGTAGCCTTCCTTGGCCTTCTCGCGGGCCTTCTGGAAGATCTCCCGCACCATGCGCTCGGTCTCGCCGAGGTACATGTTGAGGATCTTTGGGCCGTTGATCGCCATGAAGTACTCTTTCACGTCCTGCTGGGTGCGCTCGCGGTACTCCTGGGTGAGGTTGTAGGCGGTCGCCTTGCCGATGAGGGTCTTGCCGCAGCCCGGCGGGCCGTAGAGCAGGATGCCTTTCAGGGGCTTCTTGTTGAACGCCTTGTAGAGCTCCGGGTAGAGCAGGGGCCGCTCGATGGTGTCGCGGATGAGCCGGATCGCGTCCTTCTGCCCGCCGACCTTGCTCCAGGGCAATTCCGGCACGGTGTCCAGGAAGTACTCCTTCGCGCGCTGCACGGGGAAATGCTCCAGCGCCACGCGGAAGTTCGGGTCCATGCGGATCTCGTCGCCTTCCTTGAGGTCGGCGAATTCGAGCTCGGAGGAGCGCATGACCACCCGGCTGTTCATCCCCTGGGAGTCCATGGAGACGCGGAGCCGACCGTCTTCGAGCACCGAGATGATCTTGACGATGGGGCCGGCCATCGGGTAGCCGAGGTCGCCGAGGACGGCGTACGCGTCGTTGACCTTGACGCGGGTGCCGACCTTGAACTCCTGCGGGTCGAACTCGCCCTTGGGATCGAAGTTGGAGAGGAAGTCCCCGTCGCCGAGAGCGATGTTGGCGAGGTCGCCCTTGTCGTCGTCCGTGTGGCCGAGGAAGGTCGCGACGCGGTTGGCGGGGGAGGTGAGTTTCTGGTAGGCTTCGTCGTACTCCAGGAGGGCTTCCTGCGCCTCCTCGAACTGGCGCTCGTCCACCTCCAGCTGATGCCGCAGCACCATGAGGTACTGGCGCAGCTCGTGCTCGCGCAGGGGCAGCATCCGGAGGATCTCTTCCAATATACCGCTCGCCCGAAGCGAGGTCTCGAACATCGGGCGGTTGCTATCGTTATTCATGGGGTGTCCTTGCTACACGGTTTGCTCCGCAGTGGGGGCAAAATGTGGGTTAAAATCGACAACCTGAAAAGCCGGAAGGCCGGTTCGTTCCGCCGCTTTTGATAGGGAGTATAGAACACGCGCGCGAGGTGGAGCAACCGGCACCGAGGAAAAGGGGAACGCAAATACTACCTTTCACTGACCTCGCGCCAGAGTCCGGGGTTCCCAGGCCATCGCGCCGGGGGAGCTGCCGACGAACCGCCGGGGCTGGGACCCGTACGCCGCTTTATAGGCGGTGCGGACCTCCTCCAGCGCGGTTTCCGCCTCCTCGTCCGCCCGCATGAGGATCGCCACCGTTCCGCCCGATCCGCCCCCGGTGATCTTCGCACCGTAGAGGCCGCGCTCCGGCCCACGCTTGCGGACCTCCTCCACGATGAAATCGGTCTCTTCGCTGCCCAGATTACAGTTCTCGCTGTAACTGGCGTGGGATTCATACATGAGGCTCCCCGCCAGTTGCATGAGTCGTTCCGCCCTGATCGCCCTTCTGGAATCGCGCTGGACGAGTTTCCGTACCTCCTCCAGATGAGTGATGAAATGGCTCACTCGGTCGTTTTCCATTATCGGATGCTCCGTGCATGAGCGTACATGATACGTCTCTTCGGGATCCACGCAGGTGACGGTATCGATGGTGTTCCCATATTCCTCCAGAAACTTTGCTCCTTGTAAAGTCGTCGGGATCTCGTCCTCCGGTCCGTTCCAATAGAGATCAGGGGTCAGGTTTGCCAGGTACCCGTTCAGGGGGTCGCTCTGACAAGACTGTGTTAAAATCCGATGTCCCATGAACGCCGCCACCCGCGCCTTCGTGTAATTCGAGCCGCCGACAGAGTGCTTCACGCCGGAATCGAGGCCGGTGACGGCGTACCCCGGCGGGATGCGGTGGTAGCCCAGGACCTCGTGAGGCTGGCACTTCAACGCCAGCAGCTCGCCCTCGCGCCCGAGCGCGCTCGTCACCTGGTCCATGATCCCGCACGGCGCGCCCACGATGACGTTCTCGACCCGCTGGCAGAGTCGGGCGAGCTCCAGGCCGTCCATCTCGATGCCATGCGCGGCGGCGAGGGCGCGCATCGTCGCCACCTCGATGGCGGCGGAGGAGGAGACCCCCGCCCCGGCGGGCACTTCGCTGAAGAGGAGGAGGTCCGCGCCGCCGGAGAGATCGGCGTCGGGCCGCGCTCCGGCGAGGATCGTCCAGCACCCGGCGAGGTAAGCTGCCCATCGGTCCTCCGGGCTGCGGGTGAACAGGGACGCGACCTGCTCCGGGGATGCCGGATTCCCTCCCGCCCCCAGCGCTTCCACCGTCGTTGAATAGTCCTGGATCTCAACGCTTTCGCGTTCCGGCGGCACGCTCCGAATCCGCACCCGCCCGTCCGAGCGGGGCTGGAGGAGGGCGTAGGCGGCTTCGCCGAGGGGCATCTCCAGCACCACCGAGCCGGAGTAATCCGCGATCCCGCCCATCACGTCGAGCCGCCCCGGCGCCCGCGCCAGGGTGAGGGGGCCCTCCCCGGAGAAGAAATCCCGGTGGCGCCGCGCCGCCCCCCTCACGTTCTGAGGAAGGGAAGGAGAATCGTACCATTCAGACATAAGCGTGGGTCCCAGGAGGGCCGGCAGGAGCAGCGCCGGAGTTCGCAACGGAGTGGAGGATCGGGGAAGCCACCGGCCTCCCTTTTGGATCGAGGATCGTTAATCATCCACAGCGATCCATGGAGAGTATCCACAGAGTATTAACGGTCCATGAATCGAATATCGAAATGAAGTTTGAACACTGAGGAAGCCGGGTAAGTACCCCTGATATTCTGTTCTCCCTCCGTCGGCGTGCAGGGAGATCGTTCCGGCTAGCATGATGGCCCGGATCTTGTACCCTTCATTTTCATTATATCCTTTCTTCATTCTCTTCATCTGCATATCGATCACTTGCATTCCCTGCGTTTTCTGCATTTTCCGTGCCTCCGGGCTGTGAGAGGACGTTCGGCTTTTCGACCGGTCCCGATCCCGCACGTGCCCGGCGCTCGCGTTCCCCCGTACCGGCGCAGCAGGCATTCTGACGAGGGAAACCATGGGAAAGCCGGTCTCATTCATGCGGATACCGCCGTCCATTTATGTCTGACCCTTCCTCTCCCATCGGAGTGGTGACGCTCGATGCCCACGGCACGCTCCTGGCGTGGAATCGAGAAGCCGAAACTCTTCTGAAGGCCCCCGAGCGCGATGCCCTCGGCGTTCCCCTTCTCTCCCTGTTCCCCCCCGGCGAACATGACCGCCTCCGCCGGTTCCTCGCTCAATGCAACTCGGAAGGCGAATCCTGCCCCCCGCGCATCTTCACGCGGGACTCCAGAAGCGGCGGTCCTCCCCAACGCCTTGAAATCCGGGTGGCGGCGCTCCCCGGCGGGGATGGGGACTCCCGGTGCATCCTCCTCTTGCAGGAAATCTCGGAGCGGGAACGGGCGGACAACGCCCTTCGCGAAGAAAGCCGCATCATCGAGACGATCAACCGCGTGGGACAGACGCTCTCGGCGGAGCTCGACCTTCAGAAGCTCGTGCAAAGCCTGACCGACGCCGCCACCGAGATCACCGGGGCGCAATTCGGGGCATTCTTTCACAACGTCATCGATCGCCAGGGCGAATCTTACATGCTGTACACGCTCTCCGGCGCGCCCCGCGAAGCCTTCGAGAAGTTTCCCATGCCCCGTAACACCGCCCTCTTCGCGCCGACGTTCGGCGGCGAAGGCATCCTACGCTCCGATGACATCACCCAGGATCCCCGGTACGGGCAGAACGCGCCCTATCACGGCATGCCCGACGTCCACCTCCCGGTCCGCAGCTACCTGTCCGTGCCCGTCATTTCTCGCTCGGGAGAGGTGATCGGCGGGCTGTTCTTCGGGCACGCCGAGCCGGGGCGGTTCAACGAGCGGCACGAGCGCATCCTGGCCGGGATCGCTTCCCAGGCGGCGGTGGCCATCGACAACGCGCGCCTGTACCAGAAGACCCGTGAGGCGGAGGAGCAGCTCCGGCAGCAGCTGGAGTTCACCAGCGCGATCACCCGCAACATGGGCGAGGGGATCTACACTCTCGATGCCGAGGGCCGCGTGACGTTCATGAATCCCGCCGCCGAGCGGATGCTGGACTGGAAAGAAGAAGAGCTGCTGGGCCGGCCCGTTCACGATGCCATCCATTACCAGAACGCGCTGGGAGAACGCGTTCCGGCGGAGAATTGCCCCCTGCTGGAAGTGCTCCGTTCCCGGAAAGTGATCTTTAACGACGAGGACCTGTTCACCCGCAGGGATGGCGCGACGTTTCCGGTCTCCATCATCTCCTCTCCCCTGCTGAAAGAGGGCGAAGTGGCCGGGGCGGTCCTCTCCTTCCGGGACCTGACGGAACGGAAGCAGACGGAAGCGGCGCTCCGCGAGAGCGAGAACAAGCTGCGCGCCCTGTTCGATAACACCACGGAAGCCATCCTCATCGCGGACGATGCCGGCGCGTACGTCGATGCGAACCCCGCCGCGACCGAGCTGTTCGGAGTTCCCTATGAACAGCTCCTCGGGATGAACGTGGCGGACTTCGCCCCGCCGGAGCAGGCCGGGACCGTGCGGGCCATGTGGGAACAGTTCCTCCGGGAGGGGGAGCAGTCGGGCGAATTTCCGCTCCTTCGCCCCGACGGGAGCCACCGCCGCCTCGAATTCCGGGCGAAAGCGAACTTCCTGCCGGGGCTCCACCTCTCCGTCGTGCGGGACGTGACCCTTCGCAAAGAGATGGAAGAGGCGCTCCGCAGCAGCGAGGAGCAGTTCCGCACCCTGATCGAGCAGTCGCCGCTGAGCGTGCAGATCCTCTCGCCGGAGGGCCGCACCCTCCAGGTGAACCGGGCGTGGGAGACGTTGTGGGGCGTCACGCCCGACCAGATCGCCGGGTACAACATCCTTCAGGATCCCCAACTGGTCGAGAAGGGGATCATGCCCTACGTTCAGCGCGGATTCGCGGGGGAAGCGACGGAGATCCCGCCCATCCTGTACAATCCCGAGGAGACGATCCCCGGCCTCCACCCGGAAGGCGATCCCCGGCGGTGGGTGCGGGCGTTCATCTATCCGGTGCGGGACCCGGAGGGGCGCATTACGAAGGTCGTCCTCATCCACGAGGATTTCTCGGAGCGGCAGCGGCTGGAGGACGAGCTGCGGCGGCGCGCGGAAGACCTGGCGGAAGAAGCGAAGCGGAAAGACAACTTCCTCGCCATGCTGGCCCACGAGCTGCGGAACCCGCTCGCCCCGATCCTCTCCGCCGTCCACATCATGAAGATGCGCGGCGGGGAAGACCCGGCCCTCCAGCGGGCGCGGGACGTGGTGGAGCGGCAGGTCAACCATATGGCCCGCCTCATCGACGAGCTGCTGGATCTCTCCCGGATCAACCGAGGCAAGATCACGCTCCAGAAACGGCGCATCCAACTCGCCGCCGCGTTCGAGGGGGCGGCGCAGACGGTGCGTCCCCTGATCGAATCCCGCCGACACGAATTGCAGATCTCCCTGCCCGAAGTGCCGCTCGCCCTGGATGCCGACCCGGACCGGCTGGAGCAGATCCTCAACAATCTGCTCAACAACGCCGCCAAGTACACCGAACCCGGCGGGCGCATCGACCTGATCGGGGAGCGGGACGACCGGGAGGTCGTCATCCGGGTGCGGGACACGGGGATGGGGGTCGAGCCGGAGATGCTGCCTCACGTCTTCGACCTCTTCTCCCAGGCGGACCGTTCGCTGGACCGCTCGCGGGGCGGCTTGGGGATCGGCCTGACGCTGGTGAAGAACCTCGTGGGGCTGCACGGCGGGAGTGTGGAAGCCCACAGCGCCGGAGCCGGAAAAGGCAGCGAGTTCGTGGCGCGCCTCCCGTTGACCGCCCCGGACCTTTCTCTGCCGCAGTCTCCCGCCTCCGGCCCCGTCCACGCCGCACAGGTCCCGCTTCAGGTGCTCGTCATCGAGGACAATCCGGACGGGCGGGAGATGCTGAAGAACCTGCTGGAGATGTGGGGCCACCGGCTGGAGGCGGCGGGGAACGGCCCGGACGGGGTGGAGCGAGCGCGGGTGAACCCGCCGGACGTCGCGCTGATCGACATCGGCCTGCCGACTCTGGACGGCTACCAGGTGGCCCGGCAGATCCGCGCGACGCTGGGGGAGCGGTGCCCCACCCTTGTCGCGCTCACCGGCTACGGGCAGCCGGAAGCCCTGCGGCGGGCGAAAGAGGCGGGCTTCGACGCGCATCTCGTGAAGCCCGTCAACCCGGAAGCGCTCAAGATCCTGCTCGCGGAAGTCGGGAAAAAGCGTGTGTGAGAGGGGGAGTCGCCCTCACCCCCGCGCTTCGCGCTGGCCCTCTCCCAATTCTGGGAGAGGGAATCTTAACGTACAAATTGCTCTCTTCGGATTAAGATCGTTATGGGGCAGAAGGGCATCCATTTTGACCTGACCCGACAAGTTATACCTTCTACTCCCCTCTCCCAGGATGTACTCCATTGGGAGAGGGGTAGTCGCGAACGAAGGTGAGCGACGGGGCGAGGGCGCATCCCCTCTCACAGTCTACTCTTAGCGGCTTTCAACACGTTGCGGGCAAGCATCAGGTTCGTCACCGGGCCGGTGCCGCCGGGGACCGGCGTAATGGCCGCCGCAACCGACTCCACCGATTCAAAGTCTACATCTCCCGCGATTCCCGTCTCCGTTGGGTTAATCCCGAAATCGATAATAACGGCCCCCGGTTTCACCCAGTCTCCCCGGATCATCCGCGCCCGTCCCACCGCCGCCACGAGGAGGTCCGCTTCCCGGCAGACCGCCGGAAGGTTCTCGGTGCGGGAGTGGCAGAGGGTGACCGTCGCGTGCTCGGCGAGGAGGAGGAGGGCCATCGGCTTTCCGACGATGTTGCTCCGCCCCACCACGACGGCGCGCCGGCCCCGAAGCGGGAGGTCGTACCGGCGGAGGATCTCCATGCCCCCGGCGGGCGTGTTGGGCACGAAGGTTTCCTGCCCGAGGTAGAGTCGGCCCGCGTTCTCCGGATGAATCCCGTCCACGTCTTTGCCAGGGTTCAGCGCGGCCACCACGTCCTCAAAGGTGTGAGGGTCCGGCAGGGGGAGAAACGGCAGGATGCCGTCGGTGGAGGGGTCGTCCCCGATCGTGCGGAGGAGGTCCTGAAGCTCGTCCCGCGTGGCGGTTGCGGGAAGCTGAAGGGTGCGGCACTCCATCCCCAGGCCGGCAAGCGTCTTCGCGATTCGGGAGGCGTAAACGGTGGATGCCTCGTCCTCCCCGACCTGCACCGTCGCCAGGGCAGGCTTGCGGCCCAGCATTTCCGCGAGGGGAGCAGTTTCCGCCCGCAGCTCCTCCCGCAACGCCGCCGCCACCGATTTCCCGTCCAGTAAAGTTGCCATCGGTCGATTGAGTCTCCCTTTGCCTCGATCCCACATTTCAATGGTCGGGGATCGGGGGTCGGTGGCCCTTGTATCTTAGCGTTAGGGGTTGAACGTTGAACGTTCCCATCCGTTGGAGG
>JAHWJO010000576.1 GCA_019348365.1 Armatimonadota bacterium
CAGGAGTGTACCGGCGGTGAAGCATCCCCTCGATACGGGCGTAAATCCACCACGTCAGCCCCAGGGTGAGGAGGATCCGCAACCAGACCCACAATTGCCCCTGAGCGATCATGTTCAGCAGCCCTTTGATCGAGTACCAGAGCAGGGGCGAGGTGATCAAAAGTCCCAGATTCCATCGGCTCAGCTTCTTACCGTCCCCGAACTGAGAGACATGGCTCGCTTCGATGGCTTCTCCGAGGGGCGTGGACTTCGGATCGAGGTTCGCGGCGAGGAACCGCATCATGTCGGCGAGGCTGGATCGCAGCGCCCCCGCTCCGGCAAGCGTCGGCGAGTCCCAATTGCTGACCGGCTCACCGCCCGAATGCCCCGGAGCCAGGCGCACGTTCTGGTCTTCAATCAGAGTCTTCGTATCGTGCATGCCTAAAGGCCGGCAGATGAGGTCGTTTACGAGGTCATCGTACTCCCGACCGGTTCGTCGCTCCAGGAGATGTCCCAGGAGACCCGCCCCCAGGTTGGAATACTCGTACTCGTTGCCCGGAAAGCTCTTCAGCCGGCACCCCGATAAGTACTCGTAGAGGTCGTCCGCAGTGTAATGGGCGTAAGGGTTCTGCGCGTCGAATCCCTCTCCCTCCATGTTGCCCGGCAGCCGGGGGAGTCCGGAAGTGTGAATCGCCAGGTGACGCAGGGTGATCTCTCTGCCCCCAGGAGCAGGGGGACTCCTCCCCTCCGGCAGAAGGATGCGGATCGGATCATCTAGCTTCATCTCTCCCCTCAAGGCCAGCTCTGCGAGCAGGAGGGCGGTGAAGACCTTCGTGATGGAGCCGATCTCGAAGATCGTCCGTTCATCCGGGACTTGATCGCACGCCGTCGAGATCCTGCCAAATAAAAAAGTGGAGGGATGACCCGCGCAGATCACTCCGACGGCGAGACCGACGGTATCCGAACGGCCCATGTAGGGGCGAACGGCGGATTCGACAAGCTCGCGAAGCTGTTCGGCCTGAGAGATCGGTTCCACGTTCTCCAATCGTGTTCGCTCCGGAGTCAAGAAGCCATACGTTGAATCTCGCAGTTCTTATGAAGATAGGATGCGGGTGGTTCTGAATTCGATTTCCACATCCCCTCAATTATTCATTTCGCTGGAGGGGCCTGCCGCCCCCGGTGAGCCGGAGGACTTCCCGCCCGCGCCGCCGGGACCGGCGGCCAGCGTGTTCCCGACGACCGTCAGATCGGTGTTCGAGCGATAGATGGCGTAGGAAGGGCCGCCCGCGCCGCCCCCGCCGTGCCCGCCTCGCCCCCCGGTGCCCCCGTTCCCGCCATTGCCGCCCCTCCCTACTTCATCCGTACAGGCCGAACCTCCCATGCCGCCCTGACCGCCTGCGCCCCCGTCCGCGCCCGCACCGCCGCTGCCGCCCTCACCGCCCGCGCCGCTCTGAAACGTGTTGCCGGTGAGGGTAATCCCTGTAGAGTTCAGGAGGAACAACGCGAACGAGCCGCCTCCCGGTCCCCCACCGTTGCCACCTCCCCCACCGCTGCCGCCTGCACCACCGCCAGCTCCGCCATTACCGCTTCCATCGTTACAGAAGGGGCAACCCTGACCTCCGCCACCGCCGCCGCCACCCCCACCGCTGCCGTCCGTGCCACCGGAACCGTTCGCCCCGGCAGACCCGACCCAGAATCCTTCGGCCACAGTCCCCGCCGCCCCGCCGCCCACACCGTTCTGTCCCGGCGCGCCTTCGCTCCCCGGTGTTCCATTCCCCCCCGGCCTGCCCGGATTCCCTCCGGCTCCGGCGCTCCCTCCCGCAGCGCCTCCCCCGCCGGGGGCTCCGGCGGTCCCCGAATTCGCGCCTTCGGGGCCGCCCCGGCCTCCGTTCCCGCCGCTGCGCGAGTCCCGGGAAGCGCCACCGATGCCGCCCGGGCCGGGAGTCGCACCGTCGCACGAGCCGTTCCCGCCGTTGGCGCCGTTAGGGCCGAGATCCCCCATCGATCCAGGGGGGCCGACCATCCCCGCGCCTCCCGCTCCCGCCCGGAGAGTGTTCCGCTCCAGCACGAGTCCCCCGCACCCATCGCAGTGCAGCGCATAGTTCGACACTCCGGGCACGGCAGCATCGGCGGTTTGGATCGTCAGGTCCCCCAGTGTCGTCTTTGCAGTGATGTTCACGCCCCTCACCGCGATCAGCCGGCCGTCAACGGGTTCCGCCTGTCGGATAAGAGTGGTGTTGGCAGCGGCGCGGGTCCAGCCGTTCGCGCGGGAGAAGCCGCCCCAGACGGAAATGCCGTCCCGCAGCGTCACCGCGCCGGCGTACTCCCCGGCATCCAGATAGATATGGTCTTTCGTGATGGGGACAGCTTTCTCCAGCGCGGCCCGCAGGGTGAGCAGGGGGGACTCCTTCGTGCCGGGATTCTCGTCCGCGCCGCCGCTGGAGACGAAGAGCGCCCGCGCCGAGTCGCCGTCGATGCCGTCGCAGTTCGTATCGACGAACGCGGCGTCGGGAAGGTCGGCAGCGCCGGGATTCACTTCCGGCCGGTTATCGTCGCAATCCTGGGGGAGAGGATGTCGATCTTTATCTTTATCTATAATCCGGGGGCGAATGTTGACCGCGATTTGAAGGATCCAGATCGCGTCGCTCACGTCCAGTTTTGCATCTCCCGTCATGTCCGCCCGCTCGCGCTCGTCGGAGGCCGCCGCCGCAAGATCGACAGCGACGCGCAGGGTGGAGATGGCGTCGATCACATTCACATCATCATCATTATTGAAATCCCCGGTCGCTAGAGCGAGCGCAGGTGCCGGGGAGAGGAAGGCAAAGAGAGTCAGCCCGATGGCGAAGAGGAGCGAGAGGGAACGCCGGGGTGACGCTCCGGTAAGGCGGCAAAATGCGGGTGTGAACATGGACCCTCCATGAAAACGCTGGACTCTCATCCCCCACAAGGCTTG
>JAHWJO010000577.1 GCA_019348365.1 Armatimonadota bacterium
TCCTTCTTCGCGACCCAGACGGCGAGGCGGGCGTTCCCCTCCCGGTCGATGTACTGGTTGGAGAGGGGGGCGGGGTCCGCCAGCGCGATGACGCGGCCTTCGCCGAGTCTCCAGTGGGCGAGCAGCGGCCCATTCTTATCGGCGTACGCGGGGACGGCTCCCGGCGGCAGCTTTTTGAACCGGAACTGCCCCGGAAAGACGCGCCCCAGGAACCCCGTGCCGACGAAGAGATTCCCCACATATTCCGTGAAGGCGTTCCTTCGGACGGGGGAGACCGCCCCGTCTTCGGCCTTCACGCGCTTTCGCTCGATCCCCAGCCGCCGTTCCAGAGCCGGGTTGCCCATCAGTCCGCCGATGTAGAAGAGGTTTCCGCCCCCTTTTACCCAGGAGAGAGTCCGATCCGCCTCTTCCGAGTCGAGCGGGACGACGGGCGCGGCGATGACGAGCAGGCCCCGATGGTCCGGCTCTTCAGGAAATCTCTGGGTGAGGCGGCGGACGGGGATGCCGAGCTCCTCCAGCAGCAGGAACCATGCTTTCAGGCCGGGGTAGGTGTGATTGTAGCTGCTCAGGAGGGGGTTCGTTTCCTCCTCCTGCGTCTCGTTGCCCAGCACGACCCACAGCAGGATAAACGCCACCATCAGGAACAGCAGCAGCCGGAATTCGCGGAAGACGCTCACGCCGGGACCTCCACGGGAGCCTCAACGGGCGCGCCGCCGGGGGCGGGCTTCATCCGCGCCAAGCCCTCCCGCACACGGGCTAATTCCTCCGACGCACGGCGATACTCCGGCTCCCCGATGGCTTCGTGGCCGTACCACTTCCGGTCGAAGAGGCGGCTAATGCGCCGCAGCATCCGCGCGAGATCGTCGGGGAAGTCGCGCCGGAGGGTGCGGAGGTTCTCCCAGTTCGTGCGGTTGGGGTTGAACTCCAGCGCCCGCCCGCGCCCCAGGTGGAGGAGCGTCCCCACGTAGGCGCGTTCCAGCGCCTCCCGATACTCTCCCTGCGCTGCCAGCGCCTCGGCCTCCCGGAAATAGGTTTCGGGCGCGGCGGTCTCCTCCGATTTCCCGGAAGCGGCGGGACGGACCACCTCCGGCTGAACGCGCCGGATCCCGAAGCGCACGGCGTAGTAGATCAGGAAGAGGAATCCCCCGGAAGCAGCGATCAGGACGAGCAGCTGGAGGAGATCGACGCTCCCCTTGCCCAGACCGAGTTCCGGGGTGCGGAAGCCGAGTTGCTGGAGGAGCCGGTACAGCCACTCGCGGAACTGCTCCGAGGCGCTGGGACCACGCTTGCGGAACTCGCGGCGGGACAGCACCGACTTGATCTCCTCCTCCACCCGGTTTTTTGAAGGGAAATCGGATGCTCCGGGTACGGGGGGTTCAACGAAGAGGGGTTCGGCGGAATTGGTTCTGGCAGGAGTTGGAGGAGAGGCGGGATAGGCAGGGCGAACCGGGCCGATTGTCATCCCGAAGCAGAGTCCGGCCCACCCGATCCAAATAAATGATCTGAAAAAGTGGCGAAGACTAATCAAAGAGGACCGCCATCCCATCATACGAGAACGCCTACATTGAGTTATATCACATCCAGGCAACCGGGAGTAGGAACCGAAGCAGGAGAACTCCTAACTTCAGAAGCAAAACGGTGGATGGAAACTGAATGAAGGCCATGTAATACAGGTTTTCAAAATCATACAACCCTATTGTTTATTTCTATAATCAGCCGATCTATTAATTCTCCATATGTTAGTAAGCCGATGGATTCCCAATATTCATCCGGGAAAGATACGCTCAGCGTACTCTCGATCTCATTGACCGCTCCCAAAAGATTCAGATCATCCATACCGTAGGCCGCGTAATCCCAAAAGAGAATAATGTCACACGGATCGTCCGGAATGAATCGATCATTCGGCCATCTCATCCACTTTACGAGGATCGGGGAAACCGTTCGGGTCAGGAATAATCTACTCGGATCGTTCCAGAGATGAAGGCATTGCGGATCGCGCTCATTCAGTTGTTGGCATATCGCTCTATGCGTGCGAAGCTCAGGGCCGATGAAAGGCGTTCCCAACAGGAAAGCTTGCAGCCTGTTCAGATGCTTCCAATCCTCCGGCCAATCCAATGGTTTACATTGTATCACCGTAAGTAATCTCGTCGCTTAAGCAATTCATTTCGTGTACTTGCAGCGTCTGGGTCGAGTGCCCTTCCCTATATATAATCATAGCGGATCAGGAGATGTCCTTCGTCATCGATCCGGAGCAGTAAAATTCTCTTGCCAACTATAGGATCCCGCGTTATCCACGTCGCCCAAGTCCTCCATCCCTCGTCCATCCACTTTTCTATTAAAAGTTCCTGAACCCCCAGCCTCGCGAGATAGGAGCGAGGATCGTGCCGGAGCTGATCGAGATCCGCTTTTGTGATTGTACGGAGGGTGAAGTGGCACTGTTTCCCCAGATCGAAATCCCCGATGAAGGGCAGCCAGGCGGCTTCCATCTGCAATTCTCCATACCAGTGGGCGCTTTGTATGCGGTAACCTATCGGATCTTCTCCGAATTTCGACGGAGTGGAACCCGCACGGCTCCATCTCATGCCGGAGTCGCTCAGGCACTTGTTCCGGATGAAGGCCTGAACGAGAGTCGGCTGGCATAAGGACCCGATGATCAGCAGCGATTCGATATAAAGAAAGGAGCAGAGACTCCCCGCCCAGAAGGATGCGCCCCAGCCACTCCTGCTTCTTCGATGGTGCCGGTAGAGGACCGGGAAGCACAGCAGCGTCGCCCCGACGATCAGCGCGGTCCACACCGATGGCTGATAGATTACCGGAGGCATCCGGAAGGATGGAATAACGTATGAGGCAAGAAATAAAAGGAAAAGCAGAACCCATGTGCATCAAGCTAAGAGTTTAGGGAGGGAGCGATAGAAAGAGGGAAGTTCC